>CACYBT010000285.1 GCA_902772715.1 uncultured Succinivibrio sp. | reverse complement strand
TGCTTTCAAATTTCCCAGGACTGAAAAAGTTCCCTCCCCTATTTTTACGATTAAATAACACTCCAATATGAATCTAAGAATACGCCCTAGTAAACAAAAAATCATAAAGGGAACTAGTCCCAAATAACCGCTACTACCTGTTACTCTTTCTGCACTTGCAGCCATCATTCCACAGGTTGATGTAATTAGATTGTAGTTTATAGGAATAAAGGACCCTATAAACGGAGTTAGATAGCCCCAAGTACCAGAAAGATAAGAGGACACAATATTAACTTCATCTTCTAGATTTAGAGAGATAATAATCTTGAGAATATACGGATCAAAGAAATGATAAGCACAAGTGTAGGTAACAAGACTTCCAAAAAAACTACTAACTGCTACTACCATTGCATAGTATAACCATCGCGTTTTATAGGCCATACACATAGGAAGCAGTAACACAATCGGTGTTACAGGAAATAAAATGGAATCAAAAAATGTAACGAAGGCTAAAAGCATGGTGGCGTACCTACTTTTGGCCATATTTGAAATTTTGACTTTTAATTTACCTAAGATAGAACCATCGTTAATGGTCATTTTTCATACGCCAATCTATGCAGCGTTTTAAATAATGTACATAATCAGGATTTTTACACATTCCTTTGCCATCAACATCTGAAATCTTCGCTACATCCATACCATTGCACGCTGTTGTCTTCATGACAATGTTTAAAGGCGGAACTTTAGTATCATTTGAAATATAAGTACCAATACCAAAGGCAACTTTTGCTTTATCCCTAAAATATCTATAAAGTTTATCGGCTCTTACAAAATCGAGACTATCACTAAACAATAATGTTTTATTTTTAGCATCAATACCCAGTTTTTTATAGTGCTCAAGCAATTTTTCACCCCAAATAAAGGGATCACCAGAATCATGTCTGACTCCAGAAAACAATGTCGCATATGTCAGCTGAAAATCACGCAAGAAACAATCTGTTGTAATTGCATCAGTTAAAACTGTGCCATTTAACACACCATATTCTTTAACCCATGCATCCTGTGCATACCAATTGCTGTATGCGGGATTATGCTTATGATTTCCCTGACCAACGCACATAATCCATTCATGAGCCATGGTTCCAACGGGAATTACATTGCATTTTTTAGCAAGATATACATTTGAGGTGCCTACAAAATGACTGTATGGAAAATTTTCAACTTTGAGTTTCTCAATCGCCATTTCTTGAGCCTGTGCACTTAAACGACGTCTTAATCCAAATTCACTGAAATTTGAAAGTTGAAACTTACCTGAAACCAAACTAGAAATTTTTTCGTTAAGTCTCTGCTCAAAATCATCAATAAGTTCCTGATAGTTATACTGATATTTAAAATATACCTCATTAACTATGGCTAAGGTTGGTATCTCATACATACTAGTATTGAGCCATGTTCCCTTTGTTTCAATTGATAAACCGCATGGAGCATCAGTTGAAATATTAAAATCAGCAAAACGTGGCTGCCAAAGTCTTAGAAAATCAACATAAGAGCCTTTAATCCAACGAATTTTATTTAGATATTCAAGTTCATCCTCAGTAAATCGCAGTTGGCAATACAGTTTGACCTGTTCTTTTATCTCATCAACCATCTGTGGGGTGAAAAAAACATCATCATTGCGGCATTTAAAAGACCATGTAGTCTTATAATCGCTAAACTGATGATAAATTGCCTGTCCCATGGAAAACTTATACATATCGTTTTCAAGGAGACTGGTAATGATCCTAGGGAGAGTATTTTTTTGCATAGAATCAAAACTCTTTATATTACTTCAACCTGACAACTACGCATAACTTCAAGTGCGGCCTTATGTTTTGTAACTGTAACTCCAGCACAACAAGTTGCATCCACGCACATATCCATATTCGGATACAAAGCTCTTAATATAAGTATATTACTTATCACACAGATATCCGTACACAAACCACATATTTCCATCGAAGTGATCTTAAGCGGATCAAGAATATCCCTCCATTTTGTATATCCAAAAGTAGGTTTATCGATAATTGTAATGTCAGCATCATTTCTGACTGATTGCCAGATACTTTCATAAATCTGCCAACCCAAACTACCTTTAATACAGTGTTCTACAGGCAAATGTTGTCCCTCAAAGGATGACAGATAGTCAACATCATGAGTATCCCTTGTAAAGATAATTTTCTTATTAGCATTCTGATATACTTCAATCTTATTTTTTACCCCAGGAACAATGGAAATCGCCTCCTTAGTGCCCAAAGATCCGTCAATAAAATCTTTCTGCATATCAATCACAATTAACACATCATGCATAAAATGCCGCCTTTTTCATTAAGAACATCTAAGTAAGATTAGAATCTGGTATTATTTCAATAAACTTTCTTATGTAACTCGAGGTTCCGAAAATTATTTTAGCAAAATTTGGCTAAGAAACGCCCTTTAGCAGGTGTTATGTTCTTTAAAATATGATTATTGCATTTCGTA
>CACYBT010000284.1 GCA_902772715.1 uncultured Succinivibrio sp. | reverse complement strand
TGCAATAATCATATTTTAAAGAACATAACACCTGCTAAAGGGCGTTTCTTAGCCAAATTTTGCTAAAATAATTTTCGGAAACTCGAGCTAAATTATACAAGAAAATCCTCTTTTACTTTGTAACCTTATTTAAGCATTCCCACAGAAATATTTATTGAACCTAAAAAATGACGTTTAATCCCGCAATTCTCAAAAGTAAGAGAGGAACAGGACAATTACTCTAAAAGATGCAAACCTAGGGCTAGACTTCAACACAAGGCACATCTTCTAAAAATGCCCAGGGCCCGACAGCAGAAACAGAATTTCTTAAAACTATAAAAGGAATATTGTTTGAGGTTAAAAGGGACTGCATCCACCTAAAATCACGACGCAAAAATGGGGAATAGAGTTTTGCATCCTTATATACATCATTTTCATAATCAGGATTGACGCTGATCTTATATGAAAGATATTCAAACCTATAATCAAGAACCACAAAAGACGGATTAAGATTTAAGGCTAAAAGCAGATCATATACTCCATGGACCAATACTCCCAAATAGAGCCCATGCTCTTTTATATACTCAAGATTATCTGTCTTCAAAAATGCCCTCTTCAAGATAATGCCTTTAGCCTTAATCCTAGTCAGATTAGCCTCATCATCAAGAATCACCAAAGATACCGCTTTCGAGTTTAAAGCAGGCATATTCTCAAGAAACATATTCTCGTTCCTGAAAAAATAAAAGTTTTCTAATTGAGCCTCAGATTTAAAATACTCATCGACTGCCAAGGCCTTAAACGAAAACTTTTTGGCAGGAATTTTGTGTTCAATAAGCCTAGGAAAATCTGCTGCCTCAAAATTAAAACCATTATGACCTACGGGCGGACGGTAAAGATTAAAAGGGATAGCAGGATGCAAAATCCCGCGGTAAACATAGGTTTTAGCAAGGATCACCGCATCCTCAAGACTATAGCCTAAACTTAAGGCAGCGGCTATGGCAGATGAAAGAGCACAGCCTCCACCATGCGCCCCATCCCCCTTAATTTTCTCCTTTGATAATTCAAAGAAACTGTCTTTTGAGACAAAGGTATCTTTGGCAAGCACGGCTTTTTGTAAATGCCCGCCTTTTATGAGTACCGCCTTGGCGCCCTTGTCAAGGAAATACTCCCCCAGTTTTCTTATCCCTTCGCGTAAAAAACGCTCTTCATCCCACGATGCTAAAGTCAGCGCTTCCGGCAGATTAGGCGTAAAAAGCGTGGTCACCTTTAAAATTCTGGATAAGGAACCTTTTAAATCCGCACTCTCTAAATTGCCTGCAGTAGCATTTAAAACAGGATCCCACACTACTTTTATCCCATCTTGAGGATGAGACTTCTTATCATCTTCAAAAAAAGTCAGAGTACTTTCTAAAATATCCCTGTGACTTACAAGTCCCACCTTACAGGCATATATTTTCTCAAAATCACCGACGATAACCTTTAAGGTTTCATCAAACAGGCTTTTATCGGTTGCCTTGACGGAATAGACATTCTTTAGAGACTGAGAGGTAAGAGCACTCACGCAAGGTAGACCATAAGCTCCCATATCATGGATCGTGAGCATATCTGCGGTAATACCGGCTCCACCACCAGAATCAAGCCCAGCAATCACCAGGGTCAAAGGTCTTACCATGTCAGTCATATTAACTCCTTATCTTTTCAATCTTAAAGATATTTATTTTTTAAGGTACGATTCAGTCTTATTGGGCAGAATCGCGGTCCACACATTGAACAGAACGCAGCATCATGGCTGCATTTTTCTGGCATTTTGGCACTCCAAACCTCATAGGCATGCTGAGGATCAAGGCTTAAGGCAAACTGATCAAACCAGCGAAATTCGGCACGAGCCCGAGCCATGGCATCATCACGAAGTTTAGCCCCATAAAGTCCCTTTGAAAGGTCTGCGGCATGAGCGGCCAACTTATAGGTAATAAGTCCCTTTTTAACGTCATCCTTTTCCGGCAGGGCCAAATGCTCAGAAGGGGTTACATAGCAGAGCATTGCAGTGCCGAAGGCAGCTATATTGGCACCGCCGATGGCAGAGGTAATATGATCATAGCCTGGTGCAATATCCGTAACCAGAGGGCCTAACGTATAAAAAGGCGCATAGTTGCAGTATTTTTCTTCCAAACGCTGATTCTCTTCAATTTTATCCATGCTGACATGTCCCGGTCCTTCAATAAAACACTGCACTCCGGCCTTATAGCAGCGGGCAGAGAGAGCACCAATGGTTTTAAGTTCACCATACTGAGCCTCATCACAGGCATCATTGATACAGCCAGGACGCAGTCCATCTCCTAAAGATAAAGCGACATCATAATCATGACAGACCTCAAGCAACTCATCAAAATGCTCATACGCCATATTTTCTCTATCCTGATTTAACATGCATTCGGCCATGATTGAGCCCCCGCGGGATACTATGCCTAAAATGCGTTTGGCGGCATATGGAAGATACTGTTGCAAAAGACCGGCATGAATCGTGAAGTAGTCTACACCCTGACGAGCCTGAGCGATAACTGTATCCAAAAACAGCTCCCAGGTCAGGTTCTTGATATTGCCCCCCGCTCTATCTAAAGCCTCGTAAGCAGGTACAGTCCCTAAAGGAACTGGAGAGGCTCTTAAAATAGCATTGCGTAAAAGAGGGATCCCTTCAATGCCAACACTCAAATCCATAACCGTATCGGCGCCATACATCAGTGAAAACTTAAGTTTTTCAAGTTCTTCCGTATAATTTGAAGAAAGCTGCGAGGCTCCAATATTGGCATTCACCTTCACCGCATACTTTGAACCAATAATCATGGGCTCAGTTTCAGGATGATTTACGTTAGATGGTATAACTGCACGTCCCTGGGCAATGGTATTGAGAATATCATCAGGCGTAAAGGCCATCTTATTGACATCATCCACTCCCATAGATTCACGAATAGCCACATATTCCATCTGCTCGGTAAGTATTCCTTCCTTGGCATAGTCCAATTGAGTCTTACGGACTTTTTTAACATCACCGTCAGTATAGGCATCCTTATAACGTTCCTCATGCCGAGGCTGATTAGGAAAATTATTCAAATCCCCTGATACACAGGAAGTAAGAATTTTCTCACCATTGGAAAGAGTGATTTCATTGAATGGAACTTGAAGTTTAGAAACAGTAATTCTGTTAATATTAGTTGTAAATTTTGAAGATGACATCGACACTACCCCATATAATAAATTCATGAGCATGTCGAAGTCTTGTTTCCTACGCAGGAATTATCCTGATCAGGTGTACGGATTCTGCAGTCTGCAATCTCAGCCTATGGCACTCCGACAAGCATGATAGCAATTATAAATCCAAATAAGTGTTTTTTAAAGAATTCCAAAAATAATGGTTCAATAAATTTTGGCTCAATAAATATTTTTATGAAAAAGTAAATTAGTTACGAAAAAACAGCCTTTAAAGCCAAGAATTAATTGCCTAATGCTCTTAAAAGGGTGTGACTGCAGTTCTAATCTCATCTAGAACGCCTTCGTTGCACTTAAAGGCAGACTTAGAGACGTTACCCCATTAGACTGCACGCAGGCCTTGCAATCGGGTAGGGAGAATTTTCTCCCTCCCACACCACCGGACGTACGGTTCTCGTATCACGGCGGTTCCTATTGAATGTTGCTGTAT
>CACYBT010000283.1 GCA_902772715.1 uncultured Succinivibrio sp. | reverse complement strand
TTTTTTTAAATATGATGATTTAGGTATTCTGCTCTATTTACTGTACTAAATTTTCCAAAAATTCACTTGGTTTACCTATATAGCTGATAAACAAAGCATCCCTTGCTCTTGTAGATGATACATAGAAAAGTGACCTTTCATTCTTTATATAATTTTGTGATTCAATTTCATCGTCAAAATCCGTAACATTAAGTGGAATAACATCTTTTGATGCATTAACTAAGAAGATAATTTTAAATTCAAGTCCCTTAATTCGATGCATTGTTGCAAAACGAAGACCATCTTTTCCTGTATCATCAGATTCACGAGGTTTGATTTCAACAGTATCATATAAATTTCTTCCTAAATAATCCATGTACCGTTTCAAATCTTTCTTTTGTCTAGCCACTATGCAGATATCTTTTGTTTCGTATGGATATGCGCTTGATTCCGAGGTTAATTCGGCTATTTTTTTTAATACCCAATCAGCCTCCTCATTAAATGATGATGCACCTTTAATTTCAGGATAAGTGCCATGTCTTAATGAGGTATCTCCATTAAAATTTTCACTTCCCTCGTCCATATCATCAATCGGAACATTCGCTAAAACTGAATTTGCTGTACGGCGAATTTCTTCTGTAGTTCTGTAGGTAATTCTAAGTTTTTTACTTCTTCTACCTCTAATATTTATATTACATTCGCTAAGACTGGATGTTCTTGAATAAATACGCTGATGTCCATCCCCCACTAAAAAGATCCTTGACTCCTCATCATCTCCGTTTTTGGGAGTTCCAAGCAGAGAAAGCAATTTTAAAGAAGCAGAGCTCAAATCCTGAGTTTCATCGACTATAACTGCCCCATAATTTACAGATGATGGGAATTCTTTGATAAGCTTTATTGCAAGAAAACAGGCATCTTCGATCGTTATTAAATTGTCCTGATGTAATTGAACTCTCATTTCTTCAAATAAAGGCCAGATCTGTTTTCTATTTGTTCGGCTAATAACTCTTCCTCTCCCCTTTCTAACTGCTCGTAAATACTGTTGCTCAGTGGTAATTTCCTGAGGAAGAATAACCCTATAGAACTCCTCTTTATAAAAACTCTGACTAAACGGTAATTCCGTACCATCAAAATTGTCAAATGACCTATCCCAGCAATTTATGTAGTTTGCCTGATCCGGATATACAATATTTAAAGAAATCTGCATTCTTTTAAGATAATTTGACACCCACTTGTCAATATTTGTAACTTCAATACAGTTTTTTAGTTCACGAGGACAAATCATTCTTATTGCCTGCTCTAAATCAGTCGCCAGATTAGTAGTGAATGTAGTCAAAAGAAGTTTTTTATTTCTATCCCAATCAGGTCTTTGCACAATCTTAACCGCACGGTGTAATGCCACAACTGTTTTTCCAGTTCCTGCAGAACCACGTACTAGTGTAGGAGCTAAACTATCGGCATTTACGATTTTTCTTTGGTAAGGATGTAAGAACACTCTCCATGCAGCCAAATCCGCATCAACAATAGCTCTCATATCCTCATCATCTTCAATAACTCTTACTGAGCCAATTGCTTGTGCGTTATTTAATGCATTCTCCCACACATCTGCTGTCTCGAAGGCATTTACCTTAGTGTAGGCTGATTTTACTTCTTCAATAGATTCCCCATCTGCTAGCCAAACCAATGCCTCATATGCTTCTTTTGGCAGAAGGCTGCTATTATTTTCAAGAGATCTTTTTGACGTTAGCTTACGCACGTAAGAGAGGAGCTCTTCCGGTACACCAATATATAAAAGATCAGCATCTGAAATTGAGTTAAAAATAGGACTTATCCGAGATTCTTCTGATAAAGGTATTTTTTCCGCATAATTTGAAGAGTCAGAATTATCTATAGGTAATGTCTCATATACTTGAAGGCTTGATGTATGATTGTTTATTTTACATACATGTGAACAGGCCCATTTATATGCATTTTCATGAGTATCTACCCACAATAAAATGTCAACGTTACCTTCATCAGAATGATAGATAATTGCACGATAATTATCATTGAGTCGCACAGATCTATAGTTTTGCTCTTTTGCATTTTTAATGGTTTCGTAATTAAAACCGGAACTCATGGCCTTTTGAGGGAATGATTCCATGAACTCTTTTGTTTTCTTAAAAATATTTTTTGGTAATTTATTTATGGCATCAAAAAAAGAACTGCTTAATGCAAGCTTTATATTATTTACTGTACTAGCCATTTACAACTCCTAATGCCTTATATAAACTCTCTTTCCATCCTGAAATATTATCTGAAAGAATAATTATGCCTTCATCCGCTTTGCTTTCAACTAACGATTTAAATTCTGTGTCTGAGATAATTAAATCATCATGCATAAATAAGTACACCTCTCCACCTGATAATTTCCATACAAGACCAGTACCTTGACTGATAACCTTTCCACATCCATCGATTATCTCATCAGGTGGATAAACTTTGGCTTCCATAAGCTCAGATACTACAGGGGTTAAATTCTCAAAATATTCTTGATCATTATTAAGATCATTTTGAATTGACTCCCACCCATTATTATCCTCATGTAAAGAATCAGACTTGTCTACTGAAGATGACACAACTTCAAAATTGTAACAAGAATCATCATGTTGATTTTCTAATGTTACCCACCAAAAATGATCGCTAAATTGCAGAATATTTGAAAATTGTATAAATTTAGTCCATTGCGTCTTCAATCCATTGTTGAATTTACATTCAGGATTTGCAAATAACTTATCATCAATTAGTAAGGAGGTATTCATCTCAAAAGGAGCCTGAGGCTGCATTCTATATGCAATTTTGAATGAAGGATCTTTATTTTCTGATAAGAACCAGAAAAACTCTCTTTCGTTTGTAATATTGGTTGTTAAAAAATTAGGAACAACTGATTTTACTTGCTGTAATTTTGAAGGATTTGCGGTTAATGCAATATATTTTGTGACATATCTTAATTTGTCTGCGGTACCAATAGGATCCCTAAGCCACAATTCCAGTAAGTCAAATCCATTCATATTCTCGTTAAGAATTGCCTCAACTACAGAGGGATCATAACTTGCAGGAACAATTTGTTTAATTAGTTTATCTGCCTGACTCCTTCCTTTGTGAGATATTAACTCTTGAGTATAGCCATATTGGTTAAGATTACTCAAGTCTAACTGTGATTTATCTGATGTTACATCTTGCCAGGATAAGGACCATACTTTAGCACCTGTATTTAATATGGACTGACGTTTAGCTGTGTCTTCAGATAGAATATTAGCGTGATATTCCCATCCATCTGTAAATACACACATTTTCAAATCAGGTCTTTTTACAAGAAGACTGGTCAGTTCAGGGGTAATTGTCATATCAGGTTTACTGCTGTAAGTTCCGTTAAATTCCAGTTGCAGATCTATTCTCCATAAAAATAGATTTCCGAATTTACGATTAAACTCTTTAGATAGAATTGATGAAACGTCATCTGCAAGCGGAATTTCAAGTAAATACGAGTTTGCCGTTCTAGAAGTTGGAGAATATGATAACTTACATCCCCTAAGATTCTCTAATCTACGTAAAAATCTTTCTTCAAGAACACTCTCAATACCTGACGGCATGTGATAAAGATCTTCAATTTTTACCAGTTTATTTCGAGATAAATGCACTATTTTGTTGATTATACGTTCAGCACATTTTCTGGATATGTACTGACGATTATAATTATCTCCATAGTGAAAGACACAATGATAGCAACCGTCCTTATTAGGATCATCTTTACAAGCACAGGTAGATAAAGCCTCAAGAGTCTCCTCAAAAAGCAAAATCATGTTTTCATACTGGTGACCATGTTCATCAACTCTAGTTAGGTCTTTCAAATAACCTGAGCCGCCAGGAATAATGTCATAAATAACTAAATAAGTATTACGTTCTTCGGCAATATCCTTATTAGGGTCAGTTTGAATACAAATCTTAAGATGACTTACATTTCCTTTAAAATGTTTTTCTAAACCTAAATATAAAGCGGCAATTAAAGACTGAGTGGTTACAGTAGCATTTTCTAAATCAGTCTTCGTACTAACTGGTAATTTTATACGAATAGCCTCGCTGTTAACCTCCCTATAAAGAAAAAGACCATTTAACCAAGGCTGATCTTTATTGTTTTTTTGTTCTTGTTCTTTTTTCTCAAGATCATAATATTTGCAGCCAAATGCATGCTGATGTTCATTTTTTGGGATATGTTTTTTATAAACAGCGCCACAATATTTGCAGATTTTAAATCCTGGAGCCACAACCTCATTACCTGCAACCTTAATTGCACTTCCAATGTCCGAAGAAGGTCCAAAATTAATTTCCTTGATACAAACATTTCTTAAAAACTCAAAACCAAAAGAGAACTTGTCATCATCAATCTTCCAGGCATTAGTTATATCCTCAGGAAGAGCATTAATAAAGAGTGCTGTCTGTTGGAATGACTGCTCTCTTGAATCAGAATCGTCCTTAATCTGATCCCTTCTTGAATCAGAATGAGCTATAAGCTCTCTTATTCTAATAAGATTTTTTATTTGCCCAACATCTCCCCAGTTACTACATCCACAATGAGGGCAATTATCTGCAACAGGTTTTGTTCTATCGACTTTTTCAATATAAGAGCAGTCAGGACACAATCTCCATTCTTCAAAGAAAGTGGATTTATTCTTTCCATTATTATCTTTATGAAGTAAAACTCGATCTATATGTAACTTATATCCATTTGCATAGAAAATACTATTCGGAGAAAGAGCCCTTAATGCTTGAGCGGCACTTCTAGAAAAACTGAACTTTGAAACATTATCTTCCTTTTTTGATTCAGTAGAAGTTGTTTCATTATCAAGTATTTCCTTACGTCTAATAACGACAGAATCAACATTTACACTTTCTTCAGGGAAAGCATAATTTGGTAATAAGCCTTTCTCTGTAAGCCAACTGAAAATATTTTTACTTGTGTATGAACTATCTGATAATGCTTTTAAGGCTTTAAGTTCCTGTTGTAAATTCTCAATCTCAGAGGCAACAGCATCATCCTTCGGCTTATTTTCTAAAGCCTTTATGCGCTTATTTAAATCAAGTTTATTCTTATCCCAACTTTCTTTGATTTTTCTTGTGGATTCAAAAAGTTCAATAAGTTTGGCTGCCAAACTCTTTCTAATTGACGACAAATCCTTGTTTGTACCAAAAATGTAATTATGTAAATAATCTCTCTTTTCCGTGTCTAAAAAGGTATGTTCAGAGTCTTTTGGATCAATAAGTTCAACAAAACTTCTGTAAACAGAATCAGAGTTCTGCATTAACCATTCAATAAATGCTGTTGGAAATAAATCATTAGCCTTTTCAGGATTTTTTTGATTATTTAATACCGTACTGAGATATTTAGGAATTTTATTTTCCTTAGATTCGTTTACCCAGCGCCCCAAAGCATAAGCAAATAACTGCCTTTCAAGAACAGAAACCGCTTTTAAAAAGACGCCAGGAGTTTTTACCGAACCTTGTATCATTTCCTCAGGTTCTGACCAATAATACTGATCATGTGTACTTCTCTCTACCATAGTTATTCCAAGAGAGTTTCCATCTCGTCTTCCAGCACGACCTATGCGCTGTACAAAACTAGCCTGAGAAGGAGGAACATTGCACAGCATTACTGTTGATAATGCGCCAATATCAATACCCATTTCTAATGTTGGGGTTGCAGATAAAAAATTGACCGACCAGGAATGATTATCCTTGCCAAACGATTTCTCTATTGCCTTTCTGGTATCTCCATCTATAAGTGCTGTATGTTCAGAAGAATTAACTCGACAAGGTTCGCTTTCATAGGCTGATTGAACGGCATTATCACCATAATTGAAAAGTAACTGCAACCTGCCATCGCAGTTTTCTGTAAAGCAAGGAGCATCACGGAGAAACTCTGAAACAGGTCCCGAAAAATGATATTTTCGTCCACAATGATTACATTTTAATGATTTTACATCGCTTGTAATGGAGATATGGTCTGGAGAAAGAAGCCATACATCGTTACCATTGTCTCGTTTTAAAGTAGATAACAGATGATGAGATTTCAAGGTTTCTAACACCAGCTGATAAAAATCAAGCACAATTGAAGAATCACCCCCAAAAAACTTTTTAAACCAGTTTTCATACCAAGTTTTCTTTGAATTACTTCCACTTATAAACTCACAGAAATCTTCCTTATGACATCTTATATTAATTAGGGACAAACCAACTGGAGGAATTTTCTTTTTACCATAGCTAGGAAAAATACTGCTTTTATGTTGATATGAACCCCAGATATTTCCGTGTCTAAAATATCCCCCCATGCAAGATTCTATTTTTGCTGCTTTATAAGTAGTCTGCTTTAATACAGTTGGGTCAATTGCGCCATTGTTTTTCAATTTCTGAAGAATGCCCAAAACAAAAGAGACAAGTTGTGGCTCCTTTACCTCAATAGCAAATTCCTCTTTGATTTTAGGAATAAGCTCAACAATAGCCTTGTGAATATTTTGAAGACTATAATTCAGCCCCGCAATTTTGTGATTCAAAAGACTGTGAACTTTTAAGGAATCCAAAGATATTTCCATTAAAAATTCAAATAAAAGACGAACTCTGACTGATTCATATAAATCATTGAAATCATCCTTTAAATCTGAAGATAAATGTTTTAAAACAGACTCTTTTCCCTCAAGAGATATATTTGAAAACTTTTTCCAGGTTCTCCACCATTGAAGATCTGGTGGAATAAAGGTTGAAACAAAGTCAGCTTTAGCAAGATATTTCTTCTCGTCTTCATTTGCATATTTAGATTCAAAATGAACTTTCCAATAGTCTGTAAAATCACGTAAAGCAGATAATAGCAAATAGGGTTTATTTGGCGTTGAGATTTTATCTTTTAAAAAGGAGGCTATTGCCCTTTTGGTGATACCCTTATAATTTCTTGCAGCAATAAATCCGGCTCTTAATGCCGCATCCTGAACTGAATCATTAAAAGCAATAACCTTGTGGTCATCGTTAAATTTACTGCCATTTAAAATATCTGTTGCAATAGCAGATAATGA
>CACYBT010000282.1 GCA_902772715.1 uncultured Succinivibrio sp. | reverse complement strand
TCTTCATATCTTACATTATAGTATATTTGTAGATGTTTGTTAAGATTATATACACACATTTTTGGGGCTATCATTCCACGGTTAAAAACGTGGGCTTTCTCGCCCTTGGTCTGTAAATTATCATTTACGCCAGGGAGTTTTTTATGAAAAATATATGTCTTGTAATAGTTAAAGATAATCTCTTTAGAAAAATTGCTTTAATTAGTTTTATCTTTTCCCTTATGGCCTGTTTTCAGGTTATACGGGCTCTTGAGACCAAAGACTCTCTTTCATATTTTATGCAAGGAAATAATCCTGCGCCAAGCAGTATTCAATATGGAAATAATACTGCTAGGGGGCATTACGTATTATCTTCTGATGCCAGAATTTACTATGAAGTATACGGAGAAGGAGCTCCTGTCATTGTTCTTCATGGAGGTGGTGTCGGCTCTCCTTATGAAATGGGACAACTAATCGATTCTATAGCAGAACATTACAAGGTTTTTGTGGTATCCTCGAGAGGACATGGTCGTTCTGAAATTGGACACACCGCAATCTCGCTTGAACAGAAAGCCTCTGATGTGAATACCATCTTAGAACAGAATTCTGTTGATAAGGCAATTCTTCTTGGATTTAGCGACGGAGCCTATACTGCATATCAGATTGCTACAATGTATCCCGAGAAGACTGATAGAATAATCGCTATTGGAGCAGGAACTGTGAATAAAGGCTTCTTTTCTGGGGAGTTAAAACTTTCAGATTTAGAAACGATTGATTCGAGATTTGTGAAACAGCAGCAGTCAATACGACCAGAACCAGAACGCTGGCAGGAGTTCCTATCCGATTACATGAAATACTGGAACCAAAAAGAAATAGGTGCAGCCTTTTTTTCAAAGATTAAAGCGCCTGTTCTTCTAATTGTCGGTGATGAAGATGATCATGCTCCGGTTAAGACTGTTCTTAAGGCTCATCAGTTTTTAAAAAACTCCAGTCTTTTGGTGGTACCGCATGCCTGGCATTCGGCTTTTCTTGATAATTATCCTGTAATATGGTCCGCCATAGCAGATTTTATAAGTAAACCCTCATCTGAACTTTTAGGCTCAAAAAAATCTCTTTTAACGACTAAACAAACCAGCAAAATTTAAGATAAAAGCAACTAGTTTGTAGATAGTTTCAATTTCATATTACAGCCAATATTTTGATTAGTAAAAACACACTGTCTTTTGAATTTATTAGGAGAACTCTAAGCCATTCAAACGATAGGAGATAATTGCTAAAGCCGTAACAGGAGCAATGTCTCATGTCACGGCAGTCTCCTTACTGATGCGAAGGTTTAAAGCAGAAATTCCTACATCTCACGCTGATCCTCAACACGTTTAGTCTTCTTTTCACTGCGGGCAAGTGTGCCTATAGGAGCTACGGCTACCCTTGGGGTAACACCGAACCTGCTTTTAGCAAGTTTCGTAATCTTTCTTGAGGTCTCGGCAAAATCTACCCTACCCTCAGCCTCTACCGTAATATGCAGCACATCACGACGGGTTTCGTTGTCACGGGCTAAAATGATGCGGTATTCACTGCCGACACCATCTACCATGCCTAATAAACCTTCAATCTGACTTGGGAAGAGGTTAACGCCATGGATCTTAAACATATCGTCACTTCTGCCGGTGATTACATCAAGACGCGGATAAGATGATCCGCAGGTACATTTGCCGGGGATAATTCTTGAGAGATCATGCGTTCTAAAGCGCAGCAGCGGAGCTCCTTCCTTGACAAGAGTGGTAATGACGATCTCTCCACTCTCACCGTCTTGTACGCGCTCTCCTGTTACAGGATCGATAATTTCAATAAACACATAGTCATCAAAATAATGAATACCGTTTTGTGCATCGCAGGAAATGCCGATACCTGGACCATAGATTTCGGTCAGACCGTAAATATCATAGAGCTCAATACCAAGAGCACTTCTTATCGTATTGCGCATTTTCTCGCTCCAGCGCTCAGATCCAATCACGCCTTTTTTAAGGCAGATCTGATCCTTAAGTCCGCGCCTCGTTATCTCCTCAGACAAAAGCAGAGCATACGAGGAAGTTGCGGTAAGCACAGTGGATTTTAAATCAATCATCATCTGCAGCTGCTTTTCAGTATTGCCAGGGCCCATCGGGATGGCCATGGCGCCTAGTCTTTCAGCACCGGCCTGAAAACCGATGCCAGCGGTCCAAAGACCATAACCTGGAGTAATATGAATACGATCATTGCTCGTTATTCCGGCTATTTCATAGCAGCGTTCAAACATGATGGCCCAGTCCTCCACATCTTTTTTGGTATAAGGAATAATGACCGGACGCCCAGTAGTACCTGAGGAGGAGTGAATTCTTACAATCTCCTTATC
>CACYBT010000281.1 GCA_902772715.1 uncultured Succinivibrio sp. | reverse complement strand
CTTCTGGATAAAGAGCTTTTTGATTTTGAAAGAATCTGTAATTTAGGCTCAGTCGTGACTGGCAATGATAAGCGAGAGCATAACTCCTAATACAATGTAGAAATAGCGCAGATACATTTTTTTTCCATGGCTTGAGTGCAAGAGTCTTGGTAACAGATCGGAGAGCGAAACATAAATAAAGGTGGTTCCTGAAAGCACCAAAGCATAGGGAATAAGATCTTTGGCCACGCTTAAGACAAAATAGCCTATTATTCCGCCGCTCATACAGCCTAAAAAGGCCACGATATTGACGATATAGGCCTGTTTTAGGGAAAGATTGCATTCAAGCATAATGGCGTAATCCCCAAGTTCATGAGCGACCTCGTGGCTTAAAATGGCTAAGGCTACAGCGAGACCAAGATTATCGGAAATGATAAAGGCACTGGCAATGACAAAGCCATCACACAGAGTGTGTAAATACGAGCCGGATAAGATCCCCATGACTCCGCTTTTTAACACCGCATACTTATTCTTGAGGGTACTTGCAGTAAACATTTCAATGAGAATCATCAGCAAAAATCCAATAAGCATGGTAACACCTAGCTGATGAGGATTATGCCTTTGCATGGCCTCAGGAATAATGTGCGTTACGGAAAGCGTGATAAGAAAGCCTACCGCCACAAGGGTGAGCGGCTTTGAATAAGTCATGAGAATTTTGGAACCGATGATGGTACAGATGAGTGCTGAACATAGAGATGGCAGTATACAGGCTATGATAGTGTAGAACATCTTGTGGTCTCCGTACAGGCATTAAAAATCTCTATGGCAGTTTTGGTTTCTTTGACATCATGGACTCTCAGAAGGTTGGCGCCCTTTTGTAAAAGGATCATGGCGGCGCATACTGAGGCTAAGGTTCTTTTTTTAGGATCTGGTTCAGAAGTTGCCGCCCCGAGCATGGATTTTCGCGAAAGGGCTCCTAAAAGCGGCAGGCCTAAGGACGTAAATTTATCAAAATGCTGCAGCAGGGTATAGTTATGGGAAGTTGTTTTCCCAAAGCCAAAACCCACATCGACAATAAGATGCTCCTTACGGATGCCAGCGTTTAGCGCCCGGTGTACAAGGTTTTCAAGATAACTTAAGACTTCCTGCACGACATTTTCATAATGAGGTGCCTTTTGCATGCTTTGAGGATCCCCCTGCATATGCATGAGTACCACAGGAATATCCAGTTTTTTCGCCATCAAAAGACCACCTTCTTCGGTCAGTCCCATGATATCGTTCCACAGACTGGCTCCACAGGAGTAGGCCTCCGCCATTACCTCTGGCTTTTTGGTGTCGCAGGAGATGATCACATCGCATTCTTGGTGAATAATTTCTATCACTTCCATTATGCGTTCACATTCTTCTTCAAAGGAAACGGCTTGTGAAAAAGGTCGTGTTGATTCGCCACCGACATCAATAATATCAGCTCCCTCCTCAACCATTGTAAGCGCCTGACGCAGTGCCTTTTCTTTTAAATAATATTTTCCGCCATCTGAAAAGGAGTCAGGAGTGACATTGAGAATGCCCATGATTTTGGGAGTATCCAAATTAAGGATCCGGTCTTTGAATGTTAACTGCATATTGTACCTCTTAAAAAACGGTGAGTGATTATAGCACGCGCAAGCGGATGTTTTATTTGAAGAGCTCTTCTAAAAATGCTGCATCCTTAATCTGTTCTGCATAAGATTTTGCCTTAGTGTCACTCTCATTTTTTTCTGATCCTTTGGCTTTTAATACGGGATGCACATTTTCTTTAGGGTGCAGGTCTTGACTGTTAGGCTGTTCACTCTTTTTTTGAATTTTTTTCTCTTTTAAGGTAAGAAGTCTTCTGGCAAAGGCGCGTTCCCATCCTAACTGACTGCGAGATTCAGGTTTGGACATCCAGTAGGAGACAAAATCCTTCAATTGCTGTGTTTCAAAAGTGGCATCTTCAAGACCGCACTGCAGGGCTATTTCTTTAAAGGCGGATACGGGCTCCCAGCCTTTGTGCATGATAAAAGGTTTTGTGGGAGGAATGTTGATGTCTCTGTCAAGATAAGGAAGAGTAAAGGTGGCGCCATGCCAGTAATCCTCTCCGTTTCTTTTGATAAGTCCCTCTTTTTCCAGTTCATTTAGACACAGCTCGGCTATTTGATAATTGGGTTTAGTGGGAAAATCATGAGATGCCGTGTAAAGATAATCAGTTATGGCCACTAAATCAATGGTGTTTATCTGTCTTACCCCCAGATCACGCAGAAAAAGCACATATAAAGAGCGTGCCATATGGCTTAAGGTTCGTTTTTTTAGATGATTCTCTTCAACGCTGTTCATAGGCCAAAAAATAAAACTTAAAATAAACTTCTAATTTGGGGCTCCTCATCATACAAAAAACTTTGGGGAAAATCTATGAGATGATGGCTTTTCTTGTAAAAGAGTATGTTTTATGTGGAAGAATTACAGATAATTTTGCTGTGATTATTTTAAAATATTAACATTCATAATTGCTTAAGGTTTATGTAACACAATGAATTTTAACTGTAAATGTAGATTATTTGTCAGTAAACGCACAAGAACCTTACGTGACAGACTTGGCAGCAATTTTTTGTGATGATGGTGGTGAATAACGATGCGAAGTAAAAAGCATAAGCAAAATGTTAAATCTTATAGAGACTATCTCCATAAGAATTCACCAAACTATTTTTCGCTAAATTTTATTTCAAGCCTTGGTAATTTTAATTCAACTGATGTCTGCGCCTTGCTTGGTGAGGCTTTTTTGCAGTTGCTAGTTGCCTCCAGAAAGACTGAATGTCATATAAAACAGCGTTTTTTTAAAGCCTATTTGGAACAAAAACTTGAGATTGCACCTTATGAAAATTTACTTTCTGATCTGATAGGGCGATTCTCAAGAGAGTCACTGTTAGGTTCGGCAAATGCTATGCCTGACTTTTGTGTCCATTATGTTCCTTTTGAGGATACTTTAGGATTTATGTACGAGGCTCTTTTAGAACTTCATGAAGATACACACGAAGATAGTTACTATACTTCTGAGAGCCTTACTGATACCGTGCTTGAGACCCTTTTGGTTACCAGCGAACGCCGTTTTTTTGATCCGATGTGTGGTTCTGGAATTTTTCTTTTACGTCTTATGCGTCGTGGTGCGAAGACCGAAAATCTTTATGGTTGCGATTTAGATGAGACGGCAGTGCATCTTGCCCGTATGAATGTGCTGCTCTCAAGCAGAACCCCACTTGATTACCAGTTTTTATGCGAGCATTTTTTTATAGGAGATTCACTTTTACAAACAAAACTGCCCAAGGTGGATGTGATAGTCGGAAATCCTCCGTTTTCACTTTTATATGATGAGGAGCAAACTGCACACTATGCAGAAAATCTATCCTGTGCCAGGAGAAAACATCCTTGTCTTGCCGATCTCTTTGTGGAACGAGCCCTGCAGCATTTAGATGAGAACGGCATGCTGCAGTTTATTTTGCCCGAGTCACTGCTGCATGTGGCATCGCATCAAGAGGTGAGACAATGTATCTTTGAGATGGCGCGTGTGAAGGCAGTAAGGTATCTTGGAGAAGTTTTCCATGCTGTACAGTGCCAAAGTATTGTCCTTTCATTAGAGAAAACGAAGTTTAGCGGAGCTTTGGGTGATGTTATTGTCAATACGCCTTATAGTTCCTATATTGTCAGACGAAAGCGCGATGCCCTTGATTTTAATTTTAAGTATACCGATCAGGAAGATAAAATTCTAAAAACCATGGAGCATAGTGAACGCTGTGTGAGATTAAAAAGTCAGGTCTATTTTGCCATGGGGATTGTTACCGGTAAAAATCAGGAACTTCTCATCAAAAAGAATGATCCTGCTTTTACTAAAAAAAACTATGAGCCAGTTCTTATGGGACCCGATATTGAGCCATTTGTCGTAAACTGTCCGCAATCCTACATTCTGTTTGACAAGAACAGACTGCAGCAGGTAGCAAAGGAAGATTACTATCGTAAAAGTCCGAAACTGGTTTACCGTTTTATCGCAAAATATCCGATTGTGGCAATCGATACACAAGGGTTTTTAACCCTCAACAGCTGTAATATTCTCATACTCAATCCGGCCTCTCCTTTTTCGGCGACCTATCTTTGTGCGGTTCTCAATTCTAGTGCAGTACGTTTTTATTTTGAAAAAAAGTTTTATACTATCAAAATACTGCGTTCTTTTCTCGAGGAGGTGCCGGTACCTTTGGTTAGTGCTGAGGAGATGCTTTTGATTGAATTTATGGTGGATGAATATCTTAAGTCAGGCGGTGAGAATAAACAGCTGCAGAAACGTCGTATTGACAGAAGAATTGCCGAGTATTTCGGCTTAGGCAAGCGGGGCTTAAAACTTACAGACCAAGGGCGAGAAAGCCCACGGTTTTAACCGTGGGATGATAGCCCCAAAAATGTGTGTATATAATCTTAACAAACAT
>CACYBT010000280.1 GCA_902772715.1 uncultured Succinivibrio sp. | reverse complement strand
TAAGTAAAGAAAAATCTTTCAATAATTTAATAGGCTTAGTCTTTTAAATTACATATAATACAGTTTTGTAAAAAGACTTTATCCTACGGCAAGACTATCTTAAAAAAACACGAACATTATAGGAAAATTACCCTTTTTATTCAAGGTTAAAGACTTCTTTAGTCAGCAAAAGCATGCTTTTTACAAAAGCTAAAAATTAAAATATTTCTCATACCTGATAAACTTTGGAGCATTTGTGAATTTTTTTAAAATAAATTATTTATACCTTGAAAAATAATTAGATTGCTACCATATTTATGACAGACACAGTTGAAATACAGGTTTATAAAATATGTCAGATAATAACAATGAGCAAGACTCAAAAGATCTTGATGCACAATTGGACACATTGAATGCCAAGATTAAATCCATAAAAAAAGAAATAGCCGATAAGAACGCCGCAGCCAAAGTGGGGCTTTCACAGGAGACTGCGTCCATGAATAATACCAGTGAAGTCAATAATTTCAAATCTCTGGTTAATTCCATCATTACCGCTGCAGAGAATCAGAATAAAGAGTCCAATGCTGAAGATACCGAAGAAACTTATGTACTCCCGACCTTTGGCAGACCAATTATGCCTTCACAGATCACCCCCATGCAGGTAAAAACCGAGTATGAGGAAGTGATCACCAAGATTGCCCAGTCCAAGAACAAAACCTTTGCGGTTTTTGCCATTGATGAAAAACTTGAGAAAAAAGGCGGGATTAAGCCCGATGATTTTCCTAAAGTAGGAACTTTGGTGAGACTTTTGCATGCCAAAGCCATTCCCGGGGAAGTGCATTTTGTGTGTGAAGGGCTTGCCCGAGTCACCATAAAAGAGTGGAAGAGTTTTAATAAGATCCCTGCGGCTGTGGTCTCTTTTCCTGAAAATACTATGCCGGAGTCAGGCTCAGAGGAAGAGGTAAAAGTCAAGGCCTATGCCATGAACCTGGTATCTCTGCTTCAGGAACTGCTGCCATTAAATCCGATGTACTCAGATGAAATGAGACAGTATCTGTTGCGTTTTGATCATAATGATCCCTCCTTGCTTGCCGACTGCGCCGCGTCAGTGACCACTACTTCAGCAAAATCCCTGCAAAAAGTGCTGGAAACAACAGACATTCTGAAGCGGCTTGAACTATCCCAAAACCTTATTCAAAAGGAATTGAGGGCCGCCAAACTCCATGACGAGATCAAAACCGCTGTCAATGAGAAGCTCTCCAAAAAACAAAAAGAATATGTGCTGCGTGAACAGTTAAAGCAGATCCAAAAAGAACTTGGTACCCGTGCCGATAATCTTACCGAGGCAGATGAGCTAATTGACAGAATGAAGAAACTCTCTCCTCCTGATTACATTACCAAACGTTTTGAGAAGGAAGTAAAAAAACTCAATGTCATTGAACCAGGTTCTCCTGAATATGCGGGAGTACGCAATTACCTTGAGGTTTTAAGTACCATTCCCTGGGGTGAGTATGCCAAAGAAGAACTCGACATTACAAAGGCCCGGGAAATTTTAAATGAGGATCATGAAGGACTTTTGGATGTCAAAGACCGAATCCTCGAGTTTTTGGCAGTTGGCGCCTTAAAAGGCAGTACCAACGGTTCTATTTTACTCTTTGTCGGACCTCCCGGTGTGGGTAAAACCTCGATTGGCAAATCCATTGCCAAGGCTCTGAACCGTCCTTTTTACAGACTGTCGTTAGGCGGTGTCAATGATGAATCAGTAATTAAAGGTCATCGCAAGACTTATGTCGGCGCTATGCCAGGCAAGTTTGTACAGGCCTTGCGTGAATCCAAGGTCATGAATCCTGTCATTATGCTTGACGAGGTTGACAAGATGACCCGTTCCTATCACGGTGATCCGGCCTCCACCTTGCTTGAGACTCTCGATCCTGAACAAAACAACAGTTTTATGGATCATTATCTTGATGAAAAACTTGACCTTTCAAAATGTCTTTTCATCTGTACAGCCAATACAACAGACACGATCCCCCCTGCTCTTTTGGACAGAATGGATCCGATAAGACTGTCAGGATATATTTCACAAGAGAAGCTGTTGATTGCCAAAAAGCATCTTTTGCCAAAGGGGCTTGAAAAAGCCAATATGAAGAAGAGCCAGCTGAAGATTTCCGATAGTGTGCTCAAAAAAATTATCGAGGAATATGCCCGTGAAAGCGGCATGCGTTCTACACAGAGAGCCATAGATAGGATTATTCGCAAGGCTGCGGTAAAAATCCTGGAAGGTGAAAAAAAGGTTACTGTCACCGCCGACAGTCTTTTTGATTATCTGGGAACTGCCCCCTTTAAACGCGAGAAGAAATTAGAAGGCGTGGGAGTCATCACAGGTCTTGCCTGGACTTCCCTAGGTGGTGCCACCTTACCTATAGAATCATCAAAAGTTGGTAATGATGAGAAGAGATTCGAGTTAACTGGCTCTTTAGGTGATGTCATGAAAGAATCTGCTCATATTGCCTATAGCTATATTCAGTCACACTTAGGAAACTTCTGTAAAGAGAAAAAGGACTTCTTCAAAAAAGCATCTATTCATATTCATGTGCCAGAAGGAGCCACCCCCAAGGATGGACCGTCAGCAGGTGTTACCTTGGCCTCTTCACTGTTATCTTTGGCCATGAACAAACCTCCTAAAAAGGGATTTGCTATGACGGGCGAACTATCTCTAACCGGTCAGGTTTTAGCCATTGGCGGCATTAAAGAGAAAACCATTGCGGCAAGACGCATGGGCATCACCAATATCATCTGTCCAAAGGCCAATGAGGAGGATGTCAAGGAATTACCAGAAGAGGTTACCGAAGGGGTTAACTACTACTATGCAGATACTTTCCCTGATGTAGTTAAAGTCATTTTTGGCAGTGACAAGACTTAGAATGATTCTTTGAATTTTTGCTGTACTCTAGGCACTTTATCAAAAGGCGCCGTAAAACCACGCCCTTTAGGGCGGGGATATAAGGCGCAAAGTTAATCAGGTATTGCCGTTGCATTTCTGCAACTCATCATCTACAAT
>CACYBT010000279.1 GCA_902772715.1 uncultured Succinivibrio sp. | reverse complement strand
TTTCATTTTCTGTTTCATCTTTTTTTCTTTTTTATTCGCCTGCTATGGTGACCGCCAATCTTTTTAAACGACAAAACCGCCGAACCTAACAGGGTATAGTAACCCCGTCAAATCCGACGGTTATCCATTACGAACACTGTATTCAGTTTCAAGCGCCACGCAACCGCAAGGTAAAAAAAGGCGTAGTTTACCTTACTCTGCTCTGAAAAATTATAACTATTCCACATGTCAAGTACCTTTTGAAAAAAATTGAGTTACAGATATATGTAAATTGCGATATTTGTACTATCTATTGTCTCATAGAATTATAAGATATCTATAAACTGCGCCTTAATTTTTGAATAAAAATAAACTTTAAATAGTTCAAGAATAAGATGATTTCACATCATAGCCAGGAAAACATCAAAGAGATTAAAATTAGTTCATCTGCCTGTAGTGTCCATTCTTATACTCTTCCGCATCTACTTCTATAGTTCTCCGACCTGCAACATCATCTTTGGACAGTAACGAGCTGAGGACTACAGGAAATGCATTCTTACTATCAGGAGAGACAAAGAAGAGCCAAAACCTTCGCAAAATAATCAAAACAACTCTTCTGCTACTCCAACCAACACTCCATCACAAACTACAAACAATAGTACAGGGCAAAACAACACAGCAACCCCTTCAGACCAGGCAGCCACAAAAGGAAAGACTCTCGTAGACCTTCCTGCTGTTTCTATTGCTAAGACAAACAGAAACAAAACTAAATGTACAATTAGTTGGAAAAAACTAAGCACGAAGAATCAGAAAAAGGTTTCAAAGATCCAGATTGAGTACAGTACTGACAAGAAATTTAAGAAAAATGTAAAGACTGTTACGGCAAAGAATACCGCAACATCTAAAACAATCACCAAACTAAAATCTGGAAAAAACTACTACATAAGAATCAGGACCTATACAAAGAAATCAAACGTAGTTCATGTTTCTAAATGGTCAAAGGTAAAGACTGTCAAAAGAAAAAAGTAATCATTCTTCAATATAGAAATGCTACTCCAAGTAGCGGTCTACTCTTACTTAAAGACTATGAGTGTCACAGCTCATAGTCTTTTTTCTAATCACAAACAAAGGAAGCGCCCGTTTGAGGCGGTGATGTATTTCGCTAAAGCACACTGAAAACCTTGGTATCTCATTACCAAGGTTTTCTTATTGCTAATCTCACTTCAAGTGAAGCCTCACACGAATAAAGTCGCGTGCTTCCATACCCAGTTTTCTAGGGCATGGACTCATTGACTATACCTACAGTCTAAACAGCGGGACATCAGACCGCAGTCTGAAGCTCTCCGTTAAGACTAATTAGCGTAGCCAACGTGCAGGTGCTCCTCTTCGCACATCCAGGGACTTTTGCCTCGATGCACTGCCTCTCCCTTGCGGGCAAGGACTTTAAAAGCTCACGCACAAAATAACGTGAACCTATGTTATATGTTGCATTCAGGTCGCAATTGTAGACTTTTCCTGTCTTGAACTCACATACGCTGTAACTCTTGCATTTGTCGGATTCGCGTCCTCGAAGCACGCGCCCGCTTCCATCGAAAGCAAGATAACTTGTACCCCAGGCATTTATTGTCGACACATGGATTCCGGCAGCATGGGCCTTGTGAGTCACCATCTGCTGTACATAACGTGCTTTCCATAGGGCAAGCTTCTGCTTTTTTGAGCCCCTTTTCTTTTTTCCAAGATCCAGATGCTCAAAAACAATGCAGTCCACACCATAAAAGACCGCCAATTCCATTATGAATGCAGCAGTCTTAACAGCTATATTGTCATTCACCCCTTTTGCATAGCTCCAAAGATTTATTACTCTATGCGAACCATGGCGTTGAGCCCTTTTTATATGTCCTATCTTATGAGACAGAGAGTCGTATTCTTTAGGCAGATGAAGAAATTTCCTTCCTAAGATCGTGCCATCTGATCTCATGACAGAACATGCACATGAACTGTTTATGCCAAGATCCACAGCAAGAATTACCTGTTTCTTAACAGGGGTGTCTGCAAGATCTGTCTCCTGCTTAAACGCAAAGTCAAGATACCACTGTTTTCCACGTTTCTGTAGTGTAGGGACACATTCTTTCAGACTTTTACAGTGATTTTTTATGTAGTTGACATCACTCTTTTTTAGTTCGGTATTAATCCAGTCCCAGGTATTATTTCTAAACACCTTAATCTGGGCAGAATAATCGCTGGTTCTTACAAACATATTTCCGCGGTACATCGCAGGATATACATATCCGGCTTTGGGAAATGACGGTTTTTCACCGCGTGTCCTTTTGTCGGAACTCTCCCAGTTTGTGAGGTTGCTCATATATGAAGATGCCTTTCCATAAGCCTCAGCAATTGCACCTCGCCTTAAATAGGATGGGAACTTATAAAACTCTTTGGAGAAATCATACTTGACAGAAGGACGACACTTTGATGTTACAGAAAAGGATTCTGCCATGTTAACTACCTTTATCTGCGACAGTCCCGAAAAATCATTCCATTCAGAAAGAATCAGATGCACATAAAAATCAACAGCCCGGCGGTAGAGAGCAACAGACTCCTTAAAAATATGACTATAGTTTTTTATCTTTACAGAATAGGTGGATATAAGCTTCATTATCGTTCTTTTTGGGAATTGATATAATTCTCAACTTTCTCAAGACTTCTGTCACTTACTGTGACAATGCAGTATGATGGATTCCACAGATGTCCCCCCCACAGGGACTCCTTAAGTTTTGGATAATCACGAAATAGCCATCTGGCGGTATTGCCCTTCAGAATTTTGATCATGTCAGACGGAAAAAACTGCGGCTTACAGTCCACTAGAATATGTATATGGTCAGGCATGACTTCCATGGCAGTGATCTTAAAGTCGTAATCAAAAGCCAGCTGCTTGAGATATGCCTTTAGTCTGACATCAATACCGTTGATAAGGACTTTTTTTCTGTACTTGGTACACCATACAATGTGATACTGTATGGAATAGACATATCCTCTACCATATGTTAAGCTGTTATTCTTGATGTTTATAACTTCTTCATTCATGAAAATATTATACCATATGTCGCACATATGTTCAATATAAGGGCGGCTAACTCAAGACTAAAGTCACGAGAATGCG
>CACYBT010000278.1 GCA_902772715.1 uncultured Succinivibrio sp. | reverse complement strand
GCCACTCCCACTAAAGTCTCGGTAGATCCTAAAATGAGATAGCCCCTTGGATTAAGACACATTGTAAGTTTGCGCAAAATCTCTGCCTTCACATCATTTGAGAAGTAAATTAGGACATTACGACAAAAAATTACGTCAAATCTGCCCATCAGTGCATACGAGCCCAAAAGATTCATTGGCCTAAATTCCACCATGGACTTTACCTTAGGATCAATCTGCATTAGATTCGGATTACGGGTTGGTTTAAAGAACCGCGATTTTCTTTCAGGAGAAAGGCCTCGTGACAATGCGTGTACATCATACTGTCCTAACTTACAGGTAGCCAGCATTTCAGGAGACAGATCTGTTCCAATAATCTGCGTCTGTTTCGGATCAACATGCAGCATTTTAGCCATCTGTTCCTGAACCACAATACCAATGGAATATGGTTCCTGTCCTGATGAACAGGCGGCAGACCAAATTCTCACAGGATATTTTCCCTTTTTGGCAAGTTCCGGCAGAATAAATTCCTCTAAAGCAGTATAAGGGTAGGTGTCACGGAACCATAAGGTCTCGTTGGTGGTCATCGCATCTACAACTGCTTCTTGGATTTTGTTGTTAGGTTTCTCTTCCATGGCAAAGTTGATTAACTCGTCAATATTGGAAATGTTGAATTTAGGCAGCAACGCAGAAAGACGACTGTTCACAAGATACTGCTTACCACTGCCCAGCACTATACCGCACTTTTCTTCAATAAAAGCAGAAAAACGGCGATACTGCACATCAGTCACCTCCTGAGAGGAGGAAATAGCAACTCCGCCTTCCCCCTGATGATGAACGGAGTCATTTTTTTTGACAGCTGTAGATGATAATGCGGCTTTAGTATCTGCAAATTTTTTGGCAAACTCATCATTACTGATTGGATTACTAAGATGTGATTTAAAGGCGCTTGGTGAAGGTGCTGAACTCTTGCTGCTCAATGTGGAATGGAAAGTACTGCCTGTCGACACTGGCTTAGACGAGTTATTTGTAAATACTGATGTTCTCGTGGTATTGGAAAAAGTCGAGGTTTTTGCGACCGATGGTGTAATACCTTTAGTACCCAAAGCAGTAGTATTTTTAGTAGCAGTACCGGCTGCCGACAAAGAAGAAGTCTTGCTAAAGGAAAAACTAGAAGTCCCTGTCGCAGGATGTGTAAATGTCGATGTTTTACCAAAAGTTCCAGTGGTTCCACGGTTTGTGGTTACAGATGAGGAAGTATGTAACGGCACAGTACTCTTAAATGCGCTACCACTTGCAGCAGTGGCTGGTTTTTTTATATTACTCGCAAAGGTAAAGCCTGCAGTTTTTGTAGAGGCTGACGTGGCAGGTTTTGAAAAAACGGAGGTTGCGGGCTTTGAGAACGAGGAACTGCCTACGGTTTTATTAAGACCTGTACCAGTCTTAAATTGACTTGCAGCACCTGTACTGCCGTTTTTATTACTAAATGTCGAAGTGAACGTCGGTGATGACTTATTGTTATTGGAAGCATTTCCATTATTATTAGAATTTGTAAAGGCCATATCACACCTGAATATTGTTAGAATAATATGTAAATATACTGTAAACCTAATCCTGACCGTGCATTATCAGTTCTGCTCCCGACTTTCCTTCACTTGTAAGAATTATGCCTTTTTTTACTGCCTTGGCTAATTCAACAGGATTGAACTTAGGGATAAAATCATTGGCTCCGGCCTTGCTTACCATACTCTGATTGAAAACTCCCGATAAGGATGTATGCAAAATGACGTAGGCTGATTTTAAGGAAGGATCCTTTCTTAGGGTTGAACATAAAGTGTAGCCATCCATCTCAGGCATTTCCACATCAGAAATAATTAGTGAAACCTGTTCATTTAATGGACCTTTGCTGGCGTACTCGCGAAGTATGGTATAGGCTTCTCTGCCGTTATGCGCTTTCACAACTTCAAGATTCATCTTCTTAATGGCCGAACATACCTGATTTAATGCCACTCTTGAATCATCAGCAACTAACACTGTCGGTTTTCTGTTTTCGACAAGTCTGGCAAACTCCTCGTCATAAACCTCATCTAGATCATTTTTCTCAACCTTGTTAGGAGAAATCTCATCTAAGATTTTTTCAACATCAAGGATCTCAACCAACTCTCCATCAATCTCAGTTACTGCTGTCATGTAGTTACTGTCACCAGAACCTTTAGGAGGAGGCATGATCCTATCCCAATTCATATTGAGAATGCGTTCCACACTTGATACAAGAAAGGCATGCGTAGAACGGTTATACTCGGCTATGATCATAAAACTCTTGTCTATATTGACAGTACGCCGTCCCCCTATCGCATAGGCAATATCAATAACCGAAATCGTCTGTCCGCGGATATGAGTTACTCCGATGACATATTTTTGCAGTTTCGGCATTACAGTGAGTTTCGGACAGGGAAGAATTTCTCTTACTTTGAAAACATTAATTCCATAACGCTGTTTAAGTCCTGAGAGTTTAAATAACAAAAGCTCCATACGATTCTGTCCAACTACTTCAGTTAATTCATTGACAGAATCCATTACACCAATCATTAAAAAATCCTTTGTTTATTCCCTTCTGCATTCTGGGAATTTTCTTTTTTGCAAAACTCTTATTAGAATAATAAGCAAATGTGTATTAACCTATAAGAAAGTAAAGAATTTGCGGATTAAATCACATCCAGAGGCAATTTTTTAGTCTAATTAGTGCGATTAATCCAATATTTTAAATAAATTTAAATAATTGCGACATGCAAAATCACATATGAGAGACAAAGGTTGACCCCCTCAAATTGCCATATGTGATAAAATTTACAGCGGTAAAGTTACAAAAACACGTAATGGAGCATACAGTGAAATTGCTTGCTACTAAAGTTACAAAAACTCTATTGTGGATCTTCTTTTCCTGTTTTTTAACCTGCTCTTATGCAACACAGGAAGAGGCAGATTTTTTGACGAATGTCGCCAGGCAGTATATGCTTGCCCAGTTTAATGATGAATCCGATGACAAAAAGTATGTAATAAAAGTGGGACGCATTGATGCCAAGCGTGATTATGGCGGAAAGTGTCCAGGATATCTAACCGCTGAAATCGCCGGAAACGAAATCAAAAAAAACAATACCGTAAGAATTACCTGCTCCCGTAAAGAAAAGCCATACCGGATCAATGTCAATGTCAGCGTAAATATTTTACGAAAAATCATCGTCGCCGCCGATAATATCCCCCGCGGTTCAGTAATAACACGTGACATGCTAGATAAAACCTACGTCAGTGAAACGGCAAACATGGCCTCACTGATTACAGAGGAAAACTTAATCCTCGGAACTAAAACACGCAAGGATCTGAAGGCAGGAGAAGCCATTAAAATCAGCGATTTCTGTATTATAGCCAAGGGAGATACTGTTACCATAATTGCTCAATCCAAAAATCTTTCCATAAAAACCCAGGGTATAGCCTTAGAAGAAGGCAGACTCAACGATCAGATCCAGATAAAAAACATTAAAACTCAAAAGGTTATAACAGGGGTAATCCGTGGTCCAGGAGTTGTTGAAGTCATTTTTTAAAAACGAAAAAAAATTAAAAAAAAATTTTAAAAAAATGCTTAAGTTTTTTTGACATCGTCCGTTAAGTAATTAACACGGTAATATTTTTAAATTTTTATTGAGGGTAGTATCATGGCAATCGATGCATTAAATGACCGCGTATATAAAAGCGGGATCAAAGAGTCAGTTGCTACTGCCAAGTCAAAACCAACAAAAGCACTAACAACAAGTGGTGGTGAGGTAGCAGCTAAATCTACAGACGCAGTGATCCTGACCGAGTCAGCAAAGACAATGTCAAAGGCTGTGCAGAAAGCAAAAGATTCCTCAGGAATTGATGAGGCAAAAGTAGAAAAGCTAAAATCTGCCATTAAAGATGGTTCATATAAAATAAATTACGAATCAGTAGCCAATAAGCTGATTGATTCTGAAGACGAACTATCTTCGATTTTTGGCTAGCATAGCATAAAAAGTTTCTTTGCCCACTTTGCAGGAGAAGTGGACAAAATCAAAAAGAGAGTCTGGGAGCTCTCTTTTTGTTTTTCTTCTTAAAGTACTGGCTTCCCATGATTCCTAAGACCAGTCTTTCGATAATGAGCTCTTCAAAAAAGCATAATCCTAGGCGGTGTTTCTTGAAAAGGCTTTGCCCATAATTTGCTTTAACTGAAGAGTACTGGTCTGTGAAACAACAAGTCCCAGTATGGCAAGGGCAATTCCCACAAAAGAATAAACCGTAAGCTGTTCATTTATGATAAAGTGCGCCCCTACTGCAGTCACCACTGGAATAGCATAGAGGTAAACACTGGTTTTAACAGAACCGATGTATTCTACTGATTTTGACCAAAAATAAAAACTTAAAGACGAGGCGATGATGGCTAAAAACAGATAATTTATAAGATTAGTCTCATCAAGAAGTCTCCCGATTTTGAGTTCATAGCCCCACCCCCACATCAGTGGCAGAGTAAACACAACTGCATAAAAGAAAGACTTAATAGTAATATACAGACTGTTGATTCTGAGTCTTTGTAACTTCACTACATATAAACTATACAGTCCCCAGGATACAGCACTGCCCAAGGCCAGGATATCTCCCAAAGGATTTAACTTAAGTCTTAAGGTCCCCATAGACAAAAAGGCAATACCCACGATGGCAATGATAAAACCTATATAAAAATTCAGACCTAGTTTCGTTTTATCCAAAAAATAGTTGAGGATCGCAACAAAAAACGGGGATGAAGACACAATAAGGCTGACATTTGAGGAATTTGAGAAAATAAGCGCATTATTCTCAAAAACAAAGTACAGCGTTATACCGGAAAATCCCACTATTGCCGCGTAACATTCAACCTTAAGACTCTCAAATTTCAGGGCTTTAGGCGCAACCACCACAAGACATAATGTGGCAATTAAAAAGCGATTAAACAGGATTTCAACCGGAGAAAAATCGTTTAGCAAAATCTTGCATGAAACAAAAGTAAGTCCCCAGATGATAATAACCAAAAGAGCATAAAAATGCCCCAATACAGCATATGAAAATCGCATTCACAACACGCCTTTAAACCATATAAAGCCTATGATACAACGAGGCCCATTATAACATATGTACAAATTTAGAGTGATTTAGAGACGTCTTGCATGAAGGTCCCCAGTTTATTGCTGTATTTCACGCACTTAACTCAATTTCTAAGTTCTCATTAGTTTTTTTTACTTTGCGCGTTTTTTTGCCTTTAGCTGTCGTATCTTTGTCATCCTTGACATACATCTCGTCCTGTACCTTGATGGAATCATTAAGATTATTCTTAGAGGTATTGGCAAGAACCTCCTTTTCATGTCCAAAAACATCATTACACAAACGCATTACGTATTCAAATTCTACCTTAGGTAATCTTAAGGCGAAGGTCATACTGATAATTTTGTGCATGGTCAAATTTAAATCTAGTGCCGCAATTCCTGCTATTTTCAATAAAGTACGGGTGGAAAAAGGAGCCGACAACTGTCTTACCCCGTTTTCAAGCCCCATATTCACAACCTGTCGTAACTCGTTGGCAAAACGAACCAGATTACTGATTAAAGCATCATCAAGATTTGGGTAGGCCTGTTTTATCATAAGACATTCTACATTGGCTTTAGGATATGACATTTCAAGATAACGAAAACGATCTAAAAAGGCCTGATTTAGTAATCGCGCTCCATTGTAGAAACCAGTCATATCGCCAAAGCCTTTGGTATTGGCAGTGGCAACAACTCTAAACTGAGGGTGGGGATGAATAATTTCACCATTATTGGCAAGAATAGTCAGCGGTTTTCCTTCTAATACGTCATTTAATACTGACAGATCACCAGGAGACATCAGATCGATTTCATTTAAAATCAGAATTTCTCCATACATCATGGCTCGTGTTAACGGACCATATTCAAAGACCAGCTCTCCTTTTCTTAAAGTTGCATGACCTATAAGATCAATGGATTCAGATTTATTTGATAAAGTTATCTGTTCCACAGGCCAGTTAAGACGGGAGGCAATCTGTAGCATGATTGTGGTCTTACCACAGCCAGAAGGACCGCTTATATAGAGACAATCATGCTGAGGATGGGCTAAAAACAGCAGAATTTCATTGAGGACATTTAACTCAAATACGTAGTTTTTATTCAATACCGGAATATGTTCATATAGACTGCATGGTTCAAGTTCAATTGCATCTATAAGGATTTTTTCATTATTGAATAAGGATTTTAAATTTACAGTAACCATTGGATTTATCACCTATAAATTGGCTAATTAAGACAACCAAACCTAATGCTTAAATCATATAACCAAAATTTAGGTGACATTTAAAAAAGGGGCCTAAAAGACACTTTTTTTAAATAACTTATTGTTATTTAACTAAAATATAAATACATAAGTCATCTGCAAAAAAACGCTTGGCAATCAGGCAGAAACGGAAACTCTCAGTGGGCCTCGGGCACTGGCACTGCCTTTACTGTTATAGGTCATATTACGCGTTACTTTGTCTCGTGCTCTGTTAAAAACAGCCTGCATCTTATAGGAACTTTGCATACACATGACTATAAGGTTACCGTTTACCTCATTACGAAATTTACATTTTTTCATTTTATTCTTAATAATAAGTACATCGGCGGCATACTTTGTCTTAAGAAGGGCTACCTCCGGATGCATTTTTATCTTCTGATCATTGCCCTGCAGTTTAAGCATCAGATCAGACTTTCTTGCGGCCAGAGGCTGAAGCTGTGAATAGTTTCTATCCTTTAGCGCCTTATACTCCTGTGCAATTATCGTCTCTAAAGCCTGCAGAATTTCATTTTGCATTCTCAGATATTCACTGATAGGACCTACCGAATTCTGCGTCGCAGCGGGTGTCATTTTTTTAAACACAAATTTATTGTTAGGCAGCATAATCCTTCTCTCCGTTTTTATTTTTTTCCTAAAAGGCTCCGCGCATATCATACATGTTATACACAAGTTTAGAGTCTAGTTCTAATTCAGTGGCATAGGTATCGCCCAAAGCGTACTGTCTTATAACTCTAGCCCCATGCACAAAACCATCCACCTCGGTTCGCAATGAATTGTTTGTTTCTATACTGTTAGAATTAAGCGAATTGGAAGCATTGATATAAACTCCGTTCAACTGCTCAGAAAGTTCACGGTAGGCCTCCATTTTTGAGGCCCGCATGGCTTTTAACTGTTTCATTTCACGTGTGGCCCCAGATTGTCTAGAAATTGACGCATAACCTGTCGCTCTTAAAATAGGGAACGTACTTGGCTTACTGACTCCACTGCTTGAAAAGTTCAGATTCCGTGTCAGAAAAGTTGAGGAACAGCCACTAAGCAGACAGGCGGAGACAATTACCACTACTGAATATTTAAAAGTTTTCATATCTGCACCTAATCCTTTACACGTGAATATTGATTGGCATCATGCACATCCCGTACCAACTGTCCTTTATAGACATAAGTTTGTGCAGGATAGATCACCGGAGAATTTCCCTGAAAGGAGGATTTTTCACGCTCATACATATAGCGTTCGTAATTGCCGTTTGAAGTTCCAGGAAGCTTTGCTCCTTCCACATAATATTTTTTATTAAATTCATTACGATCTGTTGAATAGTAATTATCTATAAATTTTTGTTCACGCTTTTTTCTAGCAATTGCCTCCTGCTCGGGAGTAAGTCTTGAGGTATATATTGAAGTATCATAGTCGCCATAGTATTTTGTGCCAAATTTGCCATCGGAATTATAGTAATAGGAAGATACCCCGTTTAATGAGCAGTTCTTTTGCCCGGTTCTATAGCAGTAAGGCAGTCTGTCATATGGAATAAAACCAGTAGACGAACCTACTACAGTGGAATTTGTCATATTAATGACACGTCCGACTACCACAATACCGTTCTTATTCCTGGTGATGGTTCCGGCAAGAATATGGCGCACCATGGCCTGTTTGGCAAGTTTCTTCCAGTTTCTTGAAAAAACAAATTCACCATCCTTGGTTACAGAAATTGAGCCGGTCAACTTATATTCAAAAACTCTAATTCCGCGTCTGTCAAGTTCGTGAATAAACAGTTCAGCCAAAGAACGTCCAAGATAGCCAGAATCCTCATAGGTATCAGTATCCACAAATGACGTCACAGCAACCTTAGGCATTGTCGGATTTACGACGTTATAGCCTAACTTATTATCTTCTTTATCGGCAGTTGCAAGATCTGCTACCATAGTCTGATACAGCGTATCTGTCATTTCTGAGACAGTTTTACTGATTTCCATACCCGGCTGCTCATACACCTGAGGATGAGCAGTGCCTTTGCCATTGACGGCATTATTTGCCGAACAGCCTGCAATGGCTACGACCAACGCAACCCCCAGCAAATTTAAAACAAATCTCTCCATACTGATCCTCTTTTACTTGTATAATCAAAACATTATCTTTGGTATATAAAAATAAAGTTAGACAAATCTTTTATAATCTTGGTCTAAATAATGCAATTTCAGTGCCATATGTCAATAATCTGCTATCTTAAGGTGAAATATGAAATTACAAAAAATCTTATTCTCTACATTTATGGGTATTGCAATATTCCTGCCTTTAAATGTATTTGCAGCATGGCATTTTGCCAACGGTGAAGGCAACAACACTGATGATGCAGTCAACAATGCCATCTATAATCTCGTACTGCAAAACGGAGGGGATCCCTCAAAGGTACAAACCTTCCGTGGCGGACAATTGCAGCGTACCTCCGATAATCCATTTGATAACGGTGCAATAAAAAGAATTGTGGTACTCGAAAGACAGAGCAGTCTAAACGGAACCACCCGTGTCAAAATAAAAGCATTTATTAATGATAAGCAGATGCAGTATCACTGCAAAAATTCTAAAATTAAGAAATCACTGCTGCCAATTTGTTTTCGTTATGCTGATTCTGCTGCCTTCCAGGGAGCAGTCGGAATTGAAAACCTAAATAAGGAGCTTGATAAACAGTTTATTGAAAACCTTAGAAAAACGGCTATTTTCAGTCTCAAAACCCCGCTTAAACTTAATACTATAAATGATAATGGAAAAAATGTGGGAGAGGCTACTCGCATTGAAAATCTTAATGCCTTGGCTTCTAGAAATGGCTGTCAGTATGTTGCCATCGGCACCATAAACTCTCTTAGCAAATCCAAAGTTGGCAATAATGTGGTGATGAACATGATGTTTATGCCAACTCGTTCCATCAATTTTGATATCGATATTTATGATGCCGTCAATCAGGAAATTGTCTTTCACCAAAATTATGCCGGTGAAACCGACTGGCCTTTTGATAGTGATGAATTTATCGATGTTCGCTCCGATCGCTTCAAAGGCTCGGATTTTGGGAGACGCGTATATGAACTTACATCAGATGCAGTAAAAGATCTGGCCTCCCATTTTGGATGTGCCGACATTTCCGCTCGAGTTGTTGATGTTGAGGGAGAAAATATCATTATCAACATTGGAAGAGAAAACGGTGTAACTAAAGATATGCTCTTTACTCTTGAACAGGTTGCTACTGTACATAATGTTAACGGATATGAATATGAAATGCAGGATCAGGGACTAGGTTCCTACAAGGTGGTTGCCATCTATCCTCGTACTACCAAATTAAAACCAGTTGATCTGCAAAACAGCACTATCAACGTCAGTATAGATGACATCGTAAAACTACAGTAAAGATGTGTTCAGTATTATGCTAATGCCTCACTCTGAGGCATTTATAATACAGCGCTACTGTAAAACCTTAATAAAACAGTAGCAATCCATACTGTCAAAACAGCAATAATCGTTCTTTTGAAAACAATTTTGGGAAATAAAATTATCTTTTTTTACAAAACCAATCAACGCCTTCACCCCATCCACTAACGATTTTTCTGCAAGCTCTATAATTTTTTTTCCAAAACCATGCCCCCTGTGAAGAGGGGCAATAATAAAGCTTATTTCACCAACGTCCTTCTTTTTTTCAATACGTAGCATGCCAACATTGTCATCACCAGACGTAAGAATAAAGATACTACAATCAGGATCATTTATTTTTTTCTGAAACCATTTGAGATGTTCTTCTAGCGATATCATTGTTGTGTTCCTTGAGTGACTGATCGAAGTAACATCGTTTCTCCATTCTAATATAAGTTCCGCATCATTAATATTTGCATTACGTAATCTACACTGCATATTTTTTCACCGTAATTTTTCAGATAACCTCACTAGCAACCTAAATTTATCATAATTTAGCCTTGCTACTACAAATTATCAAAATGACCTTTTCTTCATAAAAGGACCTAAGATTAATTGTTTTATGCTAACTAGTAACAACTAACTACTTGTCATGAAATGAGATCTTGCTATAATAAGTACCATTGTATAGGAGAGTCTCTGTAGCTCAGTTGGATAGAGCATTCGCCTCCTAAGTGAAAGGTCGGCGGTTCAATTCCGCCCAGAGACGCCATAAATAAGGCTCACCACAAAACTTCTACTCTACAATACTATTGTAAATGCTACCCAAAAATTAGTTGTTGTCACTAACGCATAGTCTTTGTTTGGAATTCGGGATATTTTGAAGTATTATTTAGTATAATTTGATGCAAAAGGCTTGTGACATAGCCTTTTGAGTAGATTATCAAAATATTAGCGACAGCTACGAAATTGACCAATATTCTTTTTTCTTTGAGCCCTTTCGTTCGATTACTCCTTGTGATTTTAGCACCCTGATATTTTTTTCAATTGTTGAGTTTGCTACTCCAATTATCAAAGATAGATCTGCTTGCGTTAGATTAGGATTGTCTCTTATAGCATCACAAATTTTTTGGCTCAATAAATATTTTTGTGGGATCGGCAAATGAGTTACAAATATCTAACTTACTGGCACAAGCCAAAACAATTTCTCGGGCAGGTCAAAAAGAGCTTATTTGTGCTATGGATAACCTTAGGATATGCTAATCCCACAGAAATAATTACAGAACCATAAAAATCAGTAATGAAAATTACTGCTCTAAAGACATGACATAGGCTGTCAAAATGTTTACTAGTTTCTAAAATTTCGCTACCAAAAAACATATGCTATAGCATCATTCCTAGGGAAATTGACGAGGCTGTGCGTTTGACTAATTCAATTATGCGTGTCAAAGAAGCCGCAGTAAAGTGATTGATTGTTCCTACCACAGAAATTGCACCCATGAGCCGATTATCAAAATCAAACACAGGTGCCGCCACACAGCGTATTTCAAGTCCACTCTCAGCATTATCATAGGCATATCCCCTATTGATAATCTGCGCCAGTTCTTTACGCAAAGTCTTAGGATTAGAAATAGAATTGGCAGTAGCCTGAGTATAATCAAGATTCTGAATGATCTGCTCACGTAATCCATTATCCTGATAGGCAAGAAGACATTTTCCTATGGCGGTATGAACTAAAGAAATCTCCCCGCCCTCGCGTGACATGACTCTAACCCCAAATTTAGGATTAGTGCGCTTTACCACATAATAAGCCTTAGTATCATCCATAATGCCAAAATGCACTGCAAGAGATTCCGTCTGCAAGATCAGTTTTTCAAGATAAGGCG
>CACYBT010000277.1 GCA_902772715.1 uncultured Succinivibrio sp. | reverse complement strand
TAGTATTTCTCACGGTTTCTCTTCTTATGATTACGGTGGTTGAATTAGGATTAAACGGGAAACTTTTGATGAAACGCTATCACTATGATAACGTTAACTTGTTTATAGATTACGAAAGAAACACTCAATCATTAATAGATAATATAAAGCAATATGACAACAGTTACTATAGAATTTCACAAACGTCTTCAAGAAGTACGTATGCAAAAGGGTTGCCGGCACAGTATAATGAATCTGCAGCTTTTAATTACTCATCTATTTCCAGTTATACTTCCTGTCCTGATAATTCACAGATGAGTTTCTTAGATCGTATAGGATATCGAACCGAATTCGAACGAATAAAAGTTGTACATTCATCTATTATCGGCGCAGACTCTTTGCTTGGTGTGAAATACGTTCTATCTAAATATCCTATAAGGGGGCTTGAAGAAATAGGGAAAGCCGCTTTCTCGTATGATGAAAAAAAGGTTTATGTTAACAGGTTTGCTCTGCCGATGGCATTTGTTTTCGCAAAGAATAAACTACAGGATAGTTGTTTGGTTTCACTAAATCCTTTTGAATATCAGAACGTTTTATATGGCCAGTTGATTGGAAAACCAGTTAAACTATATATCCCAGTTTCTTTTACAAAAAAACAACAGGGAAATTCAATAATCTATACTTTATCTGCACCTTCTAATGAACATGTAATGTACGGTAATATTCCGTGGAACCAGCAGATGGAAGGAGAAATTTCAACTGAAAAGACAAGAGTTACCAGTTATTCAGCATGGTTGTCTCCCAGCGTATTTTATATACCTGTATCTGAAAATGAGAAAGAAATACAGTTGAATCTAAAAACTAAGAAAGGGTTGCATATTAAGGAAGAACAGTTTTATGCTTTAGATTTAAAAGCGTTAGATGATGTCAGTAAAAGAATCAGAACAGGAAAAATTGAAAATATAGATATTAAAAATGGAGACATAAAATGTAAAGTAAATGCTTCAGAAAATGAGATGTTATATTTATCTGTTCCGTATCACAAGGGATGGAGTATAACCAGAAATGGAAAAACGATTAAACCGGTGCTTTTTGGGAAATGTCTGATGCTTATACCATTAGAAAATGGAAATAATGTAATAGATATGTATTATAGTGTTCCGTATTTTAAAGAAGGGTGTATAATTTCTGTTTTTTGTTTAATTTTGATAATTATTAGTGAAACTGTTAGAAGAACCTCCCGTTTTTTTTAAAAAGATGGTAGAAGTATTTAATCAATAGTCTTAACTGACAAGATGCATTACCAATACGAAACCGATCAAAAGCGGAAGATATATTGAAAAGAGGAGTTTATTACTGGTGAAGCCGAACACAAGAATTATTTTTTTGGATTTAGCAAGAAGTTTTGCTATAATTACGGTTGTATTGGTACATGCTACTGAACATATATACGCAATGACTGCAAGCTTTTTTAAAGGTCTTAGTTTAGTATCGAAAATATTTGCAGCTTCTGCTTTTACAATGGGCCGAGTAGGTGTTCCTTTATTTTTGTTTTTAACAGGATATTTGATTTTGGGAAGAAAGTTTGATAATGATAACTGTATAGCTTTTTGGAAGAATAATTGGTTACGGCTCTTTGTGACAACAGAAATTTGGATCTTGATTTATAATGTTTTCTTTATTGTGGTTCAAAAACAATCGCCGGACTTATATTTAATAACCAAAGAAATGTTGTTTTTAGTTACTTTTCCTATGGCACATATGTGGTATATGCCAATGATAATAGGTATGTATCTTTTTTTACCTGTTTTTTCTAAAGCGCTGACCAATATTGATACTAGTGTTTTAAAGTTCCCAATGGGATTATTGGCGATTTCTCTGTTTGTGATGCCTATGTTAATGAATATGCTTGGTGAAAAAGCATATTCCCGATTAGACCCTGGATTTAGTGGCGGTCTATACGGTTATTATATTATTTTGGGATTTCTTGTATTACAAGGCGTATTTGATAGAATTAGAAAACCAGTTCTTGTTGTAATGGCAGTTGTTTCGTTTATTATTACTGTTAACGTTCAATTGTTTTTGTATTCGCAGGGAATAACGAGCAATGTTTGGTATAATTGGGGAACTTTAGCAATTTGCGCTTTGAGTATTTTTGTTTTTTTTTTTTTTTTTTTTAACAATGCCGAAGAAACAGCTTATAAAATTGTTTCCAATAAAAGTGGTGATGTCGTGCACTTCATTAGCCGGTTTTCTTTCGCCATTTATCTGATACATTATCCGGTTTTACTTTTGCTTGAAAAAATTATAAAAGGTTTAAAAGCAAATTTACCAATGAAAGTATTACTGCTTTGGATAATAACACTTTTATGTACAGCAGTTCTATGCTTTGTTTTAGGAAAAGTCGTGTATTTAAGAAAATATTTATTATATGTCAAGGACTAGACGAGTATTGACGAGTATTTAAAAAAAATGAGATTATGAAATGAAAAACAGTTTTAAAACCATTACAAGAGCCGTTATTCCGGCAGCAGGGTTAGGCACCCGTTTTTTGCCGGCCACCAAGGC
>CACYBT010000276.1 GCA_902772715.1 uncultured Succinivibrio sp. | reverse complement strand
ACGGTGCTCGAACACACTGTTGATGCCATTTTTTCTTCTGAATACGTTCATAACATCATCATCGGTGTTAGTAGGGAAGATTCCTACATTCAGCGTATTCATTTTCAACACCCATCAAGGATAGTCTTAACTGAAGGCGGACAGGAACGCTCTGATACTGTTCGTCTTGCACTTGCTTCTGTCACTACTGATTTTGTGATGGTTCATGATGCCGCTCGTCCCTTTGTAAGAAAGTCTGATCTTAATAATCTTGTAGAGAGTTTGTCTAATGACGATGTGGGCGGGATCCTTGCCTGTAAAATCAGTGATACAATCAAGAAAGTCTCTAACAGTGAAATTATTTCTACAGTTCCACGGCATGATTTGTATCGTGCCTTCACTCCGCAGATGTTTAGGACGGCCCTACTACTCAAGGCATTAAATTTTGTCTATGAAAATGGGATTGCTGTGACTGATGATGCCTCTGCTTTTGAAGCACTAGGATTAAAAGTGAAAATTATTGAAGGACATTCGGATAATATTAAACTGACCACTTCTGAGGATGTGGAAATTGCAAAGATGCTTATGTCCATGAGGAAAACAAAGAATGTATAGAATTGGACACGGTTTTGATGTACACCGTTTTGGTGGAGAGGGTCCATGTATTCTCGGTGGAGTTGAGGTTCCTTATGAATATGGACTGATTGCTCATTCTGACGGAGATGTTATTCTTCATGCTATAGCAGATGCCTTATTAGGAGCACTTGCTCTTGGAGATATTGGTCATTTTTATCCTGACAATGATCCTAAATACCTTAAAATAGACAGCCGTATTCTGTTACGTGATGTTTTTTCTAAAGTCAAAGAATTAGGGTACGGGATTGGAAATGTTGATGTGACGGTTTTGGCCGAGGCGCCAAAACTTGCAGCATATGAGCCACAAATGAGGGAGAATATTGCCAAGGATTTACAGACTGACTTAAAGAATATCAGTGTCAAGGCCACTACTACGGAGAAATTGGGGTTTGTCGGACGCAAAGAAGGAATTGCTGTAGAGTCAGTAGTCATTTTAAGAAAAAATATGTCGTGAGGTATAGAATTGAAGATTTTCTCAGCACTGTTTCAATTGTTTGAAAAACTATCTTACCACCGTTTTGCTACGCCTATTATGTGCATTAACTCTTTTATAGAGTCTATTTTCTGGCCGGTACCTGCCGATGTGATGCTGATCCCGATGTGTGTATATCAGCGAAATAAAGCACTTTATTATGCTTTACTCACTGTTATTTCGTCTGTTTTAGGTGCAGTGATTGGTTATTATTTGGGATATTACCTCTACGACCCTTACATTAGTAACTTTATTAAGTTTATGCACTATCAAAAAAGTATGTCTGTGGCAACTGAATATCTCGTTACTTATGGTATTCTTTTTGTTTTTGTAGGTGCTTTTACTCCTATTCCTTACAAAGTGATCGCCATTACCGCAGGAGTCTGTGCTGCAGATAGAGTCATGCAGTCTGGATCAAGTGGAGCCTTGGGTATTGTTCCTTTTATTTTGGTATCCTTTGTCGGTAGAGGTTTAAGATTCTTTCTTGAAGCGATCGTGATCCTCATCGGTGGACCGAAGATGGAAGGGGTGATTAGAAAATATATCGATCTCATTGGTTGGATCTGTGTGGCGTTAATTTGTTTATTTGTTGCGTATAAGATCTTAATTTAGAGAAAAATATGCATGATTTTATTTAAAATTATGTAAAAATGAGAAGAAATTTTTGGATCAGTAAACATGAAGAATTATTTTTATTTTTTTGCTATTCCGCTTGCTGTTATGAGCAGTACATATGCTGAGAGTCGTAACTCTGCTCCTGCTGTCATTGAATATGTACAGCCAGTATATGTAAATCCTAGCATTGCAAAAAAACAAGGACAAAACAGTTCTTCTGCAAAGTCTCAGCAAAACACCAATAGCAATATACAGAGTGGACAAGTTAAGCCTTATAGAGAGTCCGGAACTACTGTTAAGACTCGACAGTCAACTTCAGTTAATGATGTACGAAAAACTTCAGAGGCTGGGGTTATAAAGCCTTATATTCCTGATGAAAGTGAGCGCGCCTATGAAGTAAAGAGCCCAGTGGCTGCTACTAGTACGAATAGCAATGACAAATCGCAGTCCAATGCAAAAACCGCTCCTCTGACCTATCAGGTAAAGTCTGGCGATACTCTTTATTCGATTGCTTTTAGGTACGGACGTGATTATCACGACGTAGCAAGAATGAATAACATTGATGTCCGATATAATATCGCTGTGGGGCAGACTATTTATTTAAGTGAAAGAAAAAACGTTCCACCTGTTCAATCTCAGTACAGTAATTTATATGTAGTCAAGCCAGGTGATACCGCTCTGAGTGTAGCTAAAAAACATGGATTGACGCTTTCGCAGCTGGCTCATGCCAATCAGTTGAATGCTCCTTATAACATCGAAGTTGGACAAAAACTTAATCTTGATACCACCAAGATTATAAATTCTGAAAAAACAAATCCAAAACTTGTGCCTGTGGCTGGCAATATAAATTCAACTAGTGTGGCTTCTGCTTCAGTACCCAAAAACAATACCGTTGATGAGGAAATGCGCAGTGAACCTGTGTCAGTGCCTAAAGTTAGATATGTTAAAGGCAAACAGAAGAGAATTGATGGTGTGACATGGATGTGGCCTTGTAAAGGTACAGTTGTGAAGAATTTCTCTTCAGCAAATAAAGGTATTGATTTGGCTGGCAATCGAGGGCAGGATGTGAATGCTGCTGCATCTGGAACCGTGGTTTACTCAGGCAATGCCTTGAGAGGATACGGTAATCTTGTTATTATAAATCATGATGATAACTTCCTGTCAGCCTATGCCCATAATGATATGCTACTAGTACGTGAGGGACAGAAGGTAAAAATTGGACAGGTTATTGCAAAGATGGGCTCTACAGACACTTCACGTGTGCAGCTTCATTTTGAGATTAGACATAAGGGTAACTCGGTTAATCCAAGAAACTATTTGCCTTAATAGATGGTTTTGCTGAGTTTGCAAGGTTACTCATTTTTAGTTTGAAGAATAGATGACTGATAAAAAATCACCTGATGAATTTATAGAAGAGTCTTTGGAAGATCTAAAAGATCTTGAAGAGAAGAACATTGATTATAAAGATTTAGACGAAAAAGAAGTTAAACTTTTACGTAGTGAATGCGCTTCATCCAAAGAAAACGCAGATTTGCTGACTAATTATTTTAGTTCAATTAGGCGTTATCCTTTGCTTTCGTCTGAAGAAGAAAATGAAATAGGACGTAAGGCACGCGATGGAGATCGTCGTTCTATTGATCAGATGATTACTTCTAACCTAAGATTGGTGGTGAAAATTGCCAAAAACTACCGTACCCGCGGAGTCCCTCTGCTTGACTTAATTGAGGAAGGCAATCTTGGTTTAATTCATGCTGTTCAGAAGTTTGACCCAGACCGGGGCTTCAGATTTTCTACATATGCTACCTGGTGGATAAGGCAGAGTATTGAACAGGCTATTATGTGTCAGTCACGTCTTGTTAGATTACCAGTGCATGTCATTAAGGAAATCAATATTATTCTAAAGGCCAAGCGGCAGTTACAGGAGTCTGGAAATGCTAACGTTTCTATCCAGCAGATTGCCGATGAGACCGGCAAAGATCCCGAGAGCATTCGCGGTTTGCTTTCATTGCTAGAAGGGACAAGTCCTCTTGATATGAATGTGAAGGGTGGAGATGACGACAAGGAAATTTCTCTTCTCGATGTTGTTCCAGATACCAAACTTGCTTCTCCTTTTGAGCATGTTGATCAAAAGGAAGTGGTGAATATTGTGCGTGAATGGTTTAATTCTCTTCCTGAAAAACAGCAGATGGTGGTGCTGTATCGCTTCGGTCTCAATGATGAGGAAGTATTAACCTTAGAAGAAGTAGGCAAGAAAATTGGTCTTACACGTGAGCGCGTACGTCAGATCCAGACTGAAGTCCTCAAATCGTTACGCAAGACTTTTGAAAGTCTGGGAATTGATAAGAATTCTTTAGGCCTGTATGTCTTCAAATAGCACTATACGTGCTTATTTTAGTTGCTGTTGCAGTTCATAAACAACATTCAGCGCCTGTATAGGTGATAGGTTGTTTATTTCAATTCCTTTGATTTTATCAATTATTTCTCGATATTTTATATTGCTTTCATCTTCTGATGCTTTAGCCGTATTTTCTGAATTATTGTCTTCAGAAGCAGTCTTATCGTCGTGAGTGGCAGCTATCGGCTGATGTGAACTGATGCTGGTAATATATTTCTTGGCATTGACAATGATATCAGCAGGTAATCCTGCTAATTTCCCCACTTCAACAGCATATGAATAATTCTGATAACCTTTGTTAGCCTGATATAAAAAGACAATTGAGCCAGAATTTTCCCGAGCCTTAAAGCAGATATTATCTAAATTATCATAACGCGAGGATAGGGATGCTATTTCAGGGTAATGTGTAGAAAATAAAGTCAAACACTTAATCTTGGCCACAAGATGCTCCGCAATAGACAATGCCAAAGCACTTCCTTCATAAGTCGAGGTGCCACGTCCGATTTCATCCATAAGCACCAGACTTTGGGATGTGGCATTGTTAATTATGGAAGCCGCCTCCTGCATTTCAACCATAAAGGTTGAACGACCTGAGGAGAGATCATCAGAGGCGCCTATTCTCGTAAAAATACGGTCAATATCTCCAATTACTGCTTCTTTTGCCGGTACAAAAGATCCAATTCGCGCCATGATGGTAATCAATGCGGTTTGACGCATATAGGTGGATTTTCCTCCCATATTTGGGCCTGTGATAACCTGCATCTGTGTTTTTCCAAGACTAATGGAATTTGCGACAAAAGGTTTGCTTGATAATTTCTCTATAACAGGGTGTCTACCATCTTTAATACTGAGAATACATTCATTGCGTAACTTTGGTCTTGTATAGGAATTCTCTTCGGCAGTAATGGCAAATCCAAGAAGTACGTCAAGGAATGATACAGCATGTGAAGTTTTACTTAAGGCATTAAGGTGCTTTTGCAAAACCAAAATTAGTTTATTAAAGAGCTCAAACTCGATATCCAGCGCTCTTTCTTTGGCATTAAGCGCTTTTTCTTCAAGTGTCTTTAGTTCTTCGGTGATATAACGTTCGTTGTTTTTCAGTGTCTGTTTACGAATATAGTGAGATGGGACCTTGTCAGCCTGGGAACGAGGAATCTCGATATAATACCCCTGTACACTGTTGAAGTTGACTTTAAGTGTTGTTATGCCGGTCTGCTCCTTTTCTCTGATTTCAATTTCACCTAAAATCTTTTCAGAACCGTTCATAAGGTTTCTTAATTCATCAAGTTCTGCATTATATCCTATGGCAATGACATTTCCGTCGCGCAGAAAGGTCGACGGTATATCCATTATGGCATTAGTTAGTAATACTTCAATTTCGGCTAATGGATCGATATTTTGTGAGTATTCTAAAAGTATTTTTTGTCCTGATTTCTCCAAAAGTGTTTTGAGATTTGCAATATTTCTTAGAGCATCCCTTAATACGGCCAAATCTTTTGGTTTAGAAGTGCTAAGACCAATTCTGGCAATAATACGTTCAATATCCCCGATGTCATCAAGATATGTTCTGATTTCAGGATAATTGGACTGTAGTAGAGCCTCGACAATATCAAGTCGTTTTGTAATCTTTTCATTATTTCTTGAGGGTTCTACCAGTATTTTACGTAATAACCGCTGTCCCATTGGGGTGGTGGTTTTATCGATGATTTGAAAAAGTGAACCAGTTTTTTCTCCATTGAGATTGGTTAGCAACTCAAGGTTACGTAATGCACATTTGTCAATAATAACGTTTTCACTGTTATCATCACGACTTATGGAGCGTATATGCTCAATCTGTACGTTCTGGGTCTGCTTTACATAGGCTAGCAGGGCACCGGCAGCACAGATCCCCTCATCTAGATCTTCAATATCGAATCCGAACAGACTTGCTGTTTCAAATTGGGTGCATAAAAGACGATAGGCATTTTCAATCTCAAAATTCCATGGCGCAAGAGCCTTGGTACTCCTGCTAAAATTGAGCTGCGAGATTTCTTTAAAATTTTCTGGATAGACAAGTTCTGTAGGTTCAGTTTTATCAAGATACAGCATGACTTCTTTTAAATCAGCACAGATTGTGGTTTTAAAGGTACCTGAACCTAACGAAATATAGGCATAGCCATAGTATCTTTTGCCTTTGAAAATGCAGGCGGTAAGATTGTCTTGCCCCTCTGGCGCGATGCCCTCATCTGTGGTGGTACCAGGGGTAATGATTTTAGAGACTTTTCGCTGCATGGTACGTTGCTCACCAGGTTTACCCACCTGTTCGCAGATGACGCAGGATTCACCAAGTTTGATAAGTTTGGCAATGTAGTTGTCAACCGCATGAAAGGGCACACCAGCCATTGGGATGGGTTCACCGTTATTCGTACCACGTCTGGTAAGTGTAAGATCAAGCAACTTTGCTGCTTTTTTGGCATCCTCAAAGAACAGTTCATAAAAATCACCTAGTCTATAAAGAACCAGAGTATCTTTATAATTCTTTTTTATTTCAAGATATTGGCGCATCATAGGAGTTAAATTTGGTGATTGTTCTTGCATTTTTTTGAACCTGCGAATTTATGGTTTAAAATAAATGAATATTATAGACATATTTACATTTTTTATCATGTACCAAAGAAGTCTCGTCTTAAATTTGCACTGCAATAAGTAGGCTGTCTTTATGTCTATGTGTAAAGTTCGGTGAAGACATGGTTAATACCTAATAATAAGATAATTTGATTAATGATAGTAGTCTACGAAAAGTAGAACAAATATAAAAAATATATTGACATATTATTCACTAATAGTATTATTATACTTAGTATACTTATTTATTTAACTGAGGAAATTATGGCAAAAGCAACAACTACATCAGCATCTAAAAGCAATACCGCCGGCTCAAAGCTGGTTTCAAACATCACAGCCGATCCTAAAAAACAGAAAGCCTTAGAAGCAGCAATGGAGCAGATTGAGCGTCAGTTTGGAAAAGGCGCCATTATGCGCTTTGGACAGAATGAAATGACAGATATTGAGGCGATCTCCACAGGTTCTTTAGGACTTGATATTGCGCTGGGTATCGGTGGTCTGCCAATGGGGCGTATTATTGAAATCTATGGTCCAGAATCATCAGGTAAAACAACTCTTACTCTAGAGTTGGTGGCGCAGGCTCAGAAAAAAGGAAAAGTATGTGCTTTCATTGATGCTGAACATGCGCTTGATCCTATATATGCAAAGAAACTTGGTGTTAATATTGAGAATCTTTTTATTTCACAGCCTGATACCGGTGAGCAGGCTTTAGAGATCTGTGAGACTCTGGTGCGTTCTGGTGGTATTGATGTGGTGATTATTGACTCTGTGGCAGCCTTGGTGCCTAAGGCAGAAATTGAAGGAGAAATGGGGGATAATCATGTTGGACTGCAGGCCCGCCTCATGTCACAGGCCCTAAGAAAACTTACTGGTATCGTGAAACAGGCTAACTGTATGGTAGTGTTTATCAATCAGTTGCGCATGAAAATTGGTGTCATGTTCGGTAATCCTGAAACTACCACGGGTGGAAATGCCCTTAAGTATTATGCTTCAGTAAGACTTGATATCCGCAAGGGGCAAACACTGAAAGATAAGGAAAACATTATTGGAAATGATACTAAGGTTAAAGTAGTGAAAAACAAGGTGGCTCCTCCTTTTAAGACTGCTAATTTCCAGATCCTCTTTAATTACGGTATTGCCAAGAACGGTGAGTTAATTGAGTTGGGTACTCTCTCTAAGATCGTGGTGAAGACCGGAGCCTGGTTCTCATATAATGGAGCCAAGATTGGACAGGGTAAGGTTAATGCTATGAAATATCTTGATGAGAATCCTGAAATTGCTGATGAGATTGAGCAAAAAATTAGAGATTATTTCAAGACCAACAATAACTATGAGGAGACAGTATCACTAGGTGATGAGGAAGTAGCGAAGCCTGTGGAAAATGATGATCTTGATGACTTCTCCGAGGAACAGCTCATTACCCCAATTCCTGACGATCTTTAAGCAAAGAAAAAATGTTTGCGCGTAAAAATAAGCCATTAATTGATGATGCTCATAAGGCATTAGACTATGCTGTAGGATTACTTTCCAAAAGAGAGTACACCAAAAGAGAGCTGTTTACGCGCTTATGTTATAGGTTCACCAAAGAATGTGCGGTGGCTGCTGTCAAAAAATGTGCTGAGGAAAAGTGGCAGTCAGATGAAAGATATTGTCAGCTTGCATTTGAGCACTATATCAATCAGGGCTATGGTCCCTTTAAGATAAGTTTTGAGTTAAAAAAAAGAGGTATCAGCGCGTCTCTTTATGAACCATTACTTGATGTTCAGGATTTTGTTGAAGTGGCCCTACGTTATCTTATGCATAAATATGATACAACGCAGCAGTATGATTTTGCAGGTAAACAGAAAATACTATCTCATCTTGCAAGAAGAGGGTTTAGTAATGATACCTGTGTAAGTGCTTTATCAAAATTCTTAAGTGATGACTTATT
>CACYBT010000275.1 GCA_902772715.1 uncultured Succinivibrio sp. | reverse complement strand
CTTGCTCACCGTATTGGTTCAGAGACAGAAATGGCATACAACCGTACCAATCTTTTAGAAAAGAGGAGACTGGCTATGCAGCAGTGGTGTGATTTTGTGGAGAAGTGCCTAACAGCCAAAAGTGGAGCTTAAGAATAGCTAAGCGCCAAAAATCGCGAATTTTGGAGCTTAGCAGTAATTAAGATTCAGTTTTGAAATTTAAACTAAAGTTAGTAATAAAAATGTTTGATCTTGAATTAAGACTAAATTCATTATACGAAGCATTAAATAATCATGCTGTAATACGTTTATCTTTTGTAAATCCTTGTGATACAGCCATGCTTGCTGCTTTTATAAGAAAGAATCGTATACCAAAAGAGTTAATTGTTCCAAATGATAGTGTTTCTTCTTATCTAAATACGATAGATTTTTTTAGTCTTGTTTGGGATGAACCAAGAACTAATAAACAAAGGACAGTAGGAAGATCTTATTGCCCGTTAATAGAATTGTCTTCACCTGAACATACTGATTCCGCTACTACAATTATCGGTAATATCCTTGAAAGGAAATGCGGAGAAAATGCATATTCTGTTATTGATGTTGTTGGGGAACTTATTGATAATGTATGGTCTCATGGTAAAGCTTTAGGGTATGCTGTAGCTCAAGTGTCTGGAGACGAAATTAAATTTGCTGTTGTTGATATAGGAAGAGGATTTAAGAATGTCCTTCAAGAGGCAAATATATCTGGAATTAATAGTGATATAGATGCTATCAATTGGAGTATTCAGAAAGGACATACGTCAAAAGGACAGGAAGATGAATGGGCTCAATCTATTCCTTTTGATAGTTATGAAAATCCATTCCCTAGTGGTGTTCCTATCAAAGAGGAAGAAAACCATCATGAAGGACTAGGTCTTTATAAACTTGTAGACTTAGTTCAAAAAACAAAAGGAAATCTGTCGATTTTATCCGGACAGGGACTAAAATTTATGAATGCAGAAAGAGAGTTTGATTCTAAATTAAAAAATTACTGGCAAGGTGTCGTTATATATTGTACACTGAATATCCGTAATATTAAAAACGATGTTCAAGATTCAGATGCTTCTGATATTGATGCAATTCTTAAAGAAATATTGGGGTAGAACATTATGGCTCATGTTATAAAAACAGTTGTATTGCCTGATGGTGCTTTAGCCTCCAGAAAAAATGCTATTCCATACAGGCAAAAAATATTGCAGATATTAAATGAGAATTCTGAGGGATTAGTTAATATTGATCTAAAAGGTGTAAAAACTATCTCAGGCTCTTTCGCCGATGAATGCATTGGTGTGTTAGTAATGCAGATTGGTTTTGAAAATCTAATAAAAAGAATAAGGCTTATTAATGGTTCTCAAAATGTGGTTAGAAGTATAGCCGATGCAATTAACATTAGAAAAATTGCGATATCATCTCAGTCATAGCTCATCTACCTAGTAGTAGAAGGAGTATTAGAGGGCGCTGCTATTTTATAGAGCGCCCTCGGCATTTCTAACGTTTTACCACTCTTTACTTATTCGAGACGACTTATTATTCATCGTCTGGTCAATGTCCTCTAGTTTCAACCCTCTAGGATATCCTAAACACTTTAAAATAATGAATTCCTGAACGCCTAAATTTTCTTTTTTTGCTTCTTCCTTCAGTTTTTCTAAAGCATTTCCATAAGGATGGAGAATAATACTGTTCGAACTTGTTACTGTTGGAATTATCCCCAGCAACTGCAGCGCCTCCTCATATTTCTCTACAGATACATTATCTGTGATAAAGAACTGATTCATGTGAGCCTTTGAGATTCCCAACTTTTCAGCAAGCTCAGTCTGAGTTACATGCTGATTTAACATTGTATTCCACAGCAGTATTCTCAGCTGAAGCTTTACTGGAACAACTGCACCGTACTCGGTAACCTCAGTAGAAGGAAGTGGTATTGGTTTTTTATTTTTTCTGTACTTTAGTTCAATTACACCGGATAGACCTTCGGAAATTACTTCCTCAACCTGCTCAGAAGAAGGCTGTGGTTTGGTATCAAAATCCAAGTCAAAAACATGTCCAATATAGCCTTCTTCTGTTTTCTTGATTTTATAAGCGTATATCATATAATTCTCCATATGTGATAAGAGTGTTGAAGAACCGCCCCTCCTTGAGGCGGTGTGGTTAGGTTATCGGGATTTCTTTCTGCGGTTACCCTTTTTCCGCTCTTGCTTATCAGGT
>CACYBT010000274.1 GCA_902772715.1 uncultured Succinivibrio sp. | reverse complement strand
TTTATACGAATAGCTTGATATAATGAGTTAGATCTAAGAAACTAGAACTATAGTTCTAGAAATTGCGATTTCTTTAATTTAATAATTTTTTACAAATAAAATTTATCGTGATTTAAATTTATCTTAAGAACAACTTATGCCATACACCCTCTTGCAGAAAAATTGGCAATTGATTTTATGGCACTTTCTAACTAAGTTCAGTAATATTAAAAAAAATTAAAAAAAATATTAAAGATCACGATTATCTCTGCCGATAAGGTACAGAGGTAATTCTAAAATGTCACTGTTTAATTTAAATATACATAATAATGCTGAAAGTTCAGAGGCAAGGGTGGTCTTTGGACGCAGTGTTGCTGTTTCTGAAATAGGCAGCAGACAGAGTGACGAACTGAAAAAAAATACTCTTCAGGACGATGTAGTTACCTTCTCCTCTGAGAATTCCTCTTCACAAAATAGGGAGCTTTTTTCTAAAAACCGCTTTCAGGCCCTTGCAGCCTACAAGAACTTCAGCAGAACCAGCATTCAGGATGCTGCCAAAAAAGTTATGGCCTCACAATCTACCTCATCGAATAATTCAGAAAAAATCGAAGATCCTCGTGCTTTGTTAAAGAGCAATACTGTTGGTACTGAGGATGATAAAGTAAAAGATACTACTAAAGCCGATGAAGACCATGAAAAAAAATCTTCTGCATCAGATGAGACCAAACCTAATGGTGATGAATTAACCGAAGAAGAAAAAGACAAATTACAAAAACTAAAAAAACGTGATGCCGAAGTTGTTACTCATGAAAAAGCTCATCAGGCAGCAGGTGGGCAGTATGCCAGTGCCCCATCCTATGAATATGAAAAAGGACCTGATGGAAAAAATTATGCTGTTGGCGGACATGTAAATATTGATGTTTCCGAAGAAAGTGATCCCGATAAAACCATACAGAAAATGCGTATTGTGATAAAGGCTGCAAAAGCACCTGCACAGCCATCAGGTCAGGATATGAAGGTTGCTGCAGAGGCTCAACAGAAAATAACACAGGCTCAGATGGAAAAAGCCAAGTCAGCACAGGAAGAACAAAATAACAAAGAAGATAACGACAGTAATTCACAAGATAAAGATATGTATGCAAAGCCTAGTGCAAATGATACTAAAACTACTAAAGAGACAAATAATGCCATTCACGATAATGATGAAAAAAATAAAGAAGGAAAAAGTAATGGTGATGTGAGTACTAATGTCTCAAAACTCTCTGATATAACATCATCTCATGCCGCCAACAGTGCTGCTGTCTCCCAAAAAATGGATATCGCCTAATCATAATCACTACTGGATAGTGTTTCCATTAATGCTGTAAATAAGATACATTATTTATTTCAGCATATAGATAAATTATCCAATGATCTTTGCAGTTCCTTGTTGTATCTTGTTACTATTTATAGTGTTTATAGCAAAAACTTATAAGGCTTTTTAAAGTAATGTTATGCTCAGTATGCTTTTAAGAATAAATGATCCGAGTTGTATCTGCTGCTTGCAAAAGGCTGACAACGCTAAGATCTAAGATAGAAAAGATGGGAGTAACCAGGGACAAAATAAAATATCAGAATTTACTCTAGGGACAAAATTTGGTATCAGATCATGGACATTTATAGAGGTCAGTAACAAGTGTCAAAAATTACGGCAGTGAACTCTATAACCATTGCGTTATGCTAGGAGTGATAGGCCTTGCCGCCTCCACAAGAAAACTTACAGTACACGAAGAGTTAGATTCAGGTGAGGGGTTTACCGATCTTGTTTTAGATGATTTTGTAAACGAAAACTGCTGAATCGTAGAACTTTAAAAGGCCGAGAGTCTTGATAAACGTTATGATGCCGCACAGGAGGCCACAGCACAGATAATCACAAAGTATTATGCCGCAAAATTTATCGTAAAATGCTATAAAAAAGTCTATGGCATCCCCACCTGCCTTGGCCCTGTAACAAGCACAACAGGATATTCAAGATTAACTTTCCGTATAACCTTTTCTAATGTTCTTGCTATGTAGTTCATGATAATGATATTCTCGGCTAAAATGTATCTTTATATTAATTTTAGCCGAAGATCTTGTAAAAGCAAACTCCTAGGTACAAAGCAAAGTAACTACAAATTATCTTGAGAATGAAATTCATAATTCATAACATTCAGAATTTCAAAACATTTTAATCAAATAAAATTTAATAACAGTTAATTAACTTTTATTTTAAAGTTTAATCTTATCGAAAATACCACTAATAAACTTGAGTAAGTCAATTTAAAAGACAACTCAGAATGTCTCTATAAATTACGTATTCTAAAAAAATATACCTTACCTGATCTCTTGATAAATCAAAAATATATTCATAATTCTTGAGCAAACTATTTTTTTGACAGTGTTTGCAAAAGCATTAATTCAAATCTTTTTTAAGAATATAAATTGTTATACTGATTGAGATTATTAATCTAATTTAGTCAAGCCCAAAAAATTCTGATCCTGGAGGATTCATGTACTCTCGTTTCTTAAATTTTATATTTGCGTTTGTCTTAATTTTTATTGGAATGATTCCAGCGCAGGCTTTTGAATTACCCAAGATTAAAGTTATGATGCTCATGGAGCATGAAGGCTTTTTAATGTGGTATGCCAAGAAAATGGGATTTGATAAAAAGGTGGGAGTCAATATCGATCTGACCATTTTAGACACCAATGGTATTGATATGATGAATCGCCATCGTAATGATCCTTCTAGCTGGAATGTTACCTGTGTAACTAGTATTCCTTTGATTGTAGGTTCAAATCAGATCCCGCTTGAAATAATAGGAATTGCTAATGATGAGGCCAATACCACAGGGATCTATGTCAATGCAGATAGTGATATTTTAAAGGTTAAAGGCTGGAATGAAGATTTTCCTGATGTTTATGGCTCACCTGAAACCATCAGAGGCAAAACCTTTGCATTTAAAAATATGACATCCGGTGCTTTTGTCCTCGTCAAATATCTAGAAATCTTCAATATGGATTTTAGCGATATAAAAGTTGTTGATTTATCAGGAAAAGAAAGTATAGCCGCCCTTGAAAAAAAAGAAGTGGATGGCATCGCCATCTGGTCTCCTGAGACTTATTTAGCTGAACAGAAAGGTTTTAAGATTGTAACCAATGCAGATAATATTGATTCAGAAATTCCAATGATGTTTTTGGTTGATAAAGACTATGCCAAAGACAATGAGGACGTGGTGGCCAAAATGCTGGCAGCATATATGCTGTCAGTAGAAACTCAGATTTTAAACCCACGTTCTTTAACTAAAGAATATCAGAAGTTTTTAAGAAAACATTCAAATTATGAATTTTCTAAAGAATTCTGTGAGTATGATATTCTGCGTCATTCTGTTGTTCCTATTGAAAGTCAGTTAAAGATTTTTGAAAAAAAGAAAAACGGTAAGAGCACCATTCAGAATCTTGAATCCACCATTGTAAGTAGCCTTATGCTACTACTGTATAACGACAAAGATTCTGATTTTGCCATGACCTCAAAAAGAGTTAAAAATCCACGTTTTGTTACAGATAAATATTTAAAACTGGCAAAAAGGATCTTAACTCACCTTGAAAAAGAATAATTTGGAGAACAGCAAATGAAAAAATTTATCGCAAAAATAGCATGTTTCTGTGCAGTTTTTATAGGCACAAGCTGTTTTTCAGCAGAAATATCGACAGAAAAAGCCGAAGACATACCGACAGTAAAAGCCACTTTTCTTTTAGAGCATGAAGGTTTTCTTATCTGGTATGCTGAAAAACAAGGATGGAACAAAAAACTAGGATTTAACCTTGAACTGTCACTTAACAAATACAATGGCTTAGCCATACTGAATCAGTATCGCAATGAAACTAATGCCTGGGATATCTGCTGTACCGGTTTTGTACCATTTATTATGAGCGGTAAAGATGTAAACGTCGAGGTTATCGCTGTTGCTAATAATGAAAGTGCCGCAAATTCTGTTGTAGTCCACAGTGACAGCGATATTCTAAAAGTAAAGGGATACAATAAATATTTCCCTGAAGTCTATGGTTCACCTGAAACCATAAAAGGAAAAACATTTGCAGTTAAAGGGTTATCCTCAGGTGTCTTTACTCTTGCAAGATGGTTAGATATTTTTGGTTTGGAATTATCTGATATCAAGTTAGTTAACCTTACTCATTCTGATATTATTGATGATCTTAAGAAAAACCAATATTCAGGTGCAGCCTTATGGTCCCCTAATTTAAATGATGCCATAGCCATGGGATATAAAGAAGTTGTTACTGCAGAGCAGTTAGGTGAAGCACTTCCCTGCACCATCAAAGTTGATGAGAAATTTGGAAATAGCAATCCAGAACTTGTTGCTAAATTTTTGGCCATGTACTTTAAAGCAGTTCAAGTTCAGGTCGATAATATTGAATCTCTTGTCGATGAATATCAAAAATTCTATAAGCAATACATAGGTATGGAATATTCTAAGGCTGAATGTTTGGAAGATTTAAAAAAACATCGTGTGACACCTTTAAACGAGCAGCTAGAACTTTTTAAACACAATGGAAACCGCAGATCATGGATCCAGAATCTTGAAAGAGATTTGACTAGTAACACCTTACTTATGCTTAAATCTATGGATAGTAAGGATATTCAGATAAGTAACAGAATAAAATCGCAAAAATACATTAACAACACCTATATCGAAATGACCAAAAAATATTTTGATGAGCTAAATTCCCTCTAATTAACGTTTTGTCAACTTATCTGAGATTTATATTGCTATACAGGTGATGAATATGAGATCTCTTGTGATTATTTGTGCATCCATTGCCATGATGTTTACTTGCCTAAGCGCTAGTGCTGAAGGATTATCTGGTGGGACCAACTTGATTTTTTCAACAGGCGGTTCTCATGGAACATACTATGGTTTTGGTAAAGTTTTGGCTGAAAAAATTGGTGAAACAACTTCAACATCTTTAACAGTTGTAACTTCTGGAGGCTCACAAGAAAATATTGAGGCCATGCGAGAGGGCTATGCTGATTTGGGATTCGTTCAGACTGATGTTGCAGCCTATGCCTATAACGGCACCAGATTATTTAACGAAATAGGCAATGATTTCTCAACAGTTGCCAATTTATACATGGAACAGGTGCAAATCGTCACTTTAAATCCCAAAATCAAAACTGTATCTGATCTCAAAGGACATGTTGTATCTATAGGCACCGTAGGATCAGGAGTATATTTTAATGCTATAGATATACTGCATGTATATGGACTTCAAGTTGAAAAAGATATTAGAGCAACCTTCCAGTCAATTGGTGAAAGCACAGAAGCCTTAAAAAACGGCAAGATTGATGCTGCATTTATCGTAGCAGGTGCACCAACCAAAGCCATAAGCGCTTTATCTAGAGAAAAACAGATTTACCTTATAAATTTGGATAAAAAACATATCGATACTCTCATCAAAACTTCAAAATATTACAGTGAAAGTACCATTGGCACAAATATATATGCCCTGAAAAATGAGGTAAAGACTGTTGCTGTTGGCGCAGTAGTGATTGCTCAGGATGATGTAAGCGAAGTTGATGTATATAATTTCCTGAGTGGAGTTTATAATCATCTTGATGAAATCAAAAAGATCCATGTTAAAGGCAATGAGCTTGATATTAAATTTGCCACGTCCTACGATGCTGTGCCTTATCATAAAGGTGCCGTGAAATTCTTTAAAGAAAAAGGAATTAACGTTAAAAGCAAATAAACATCTTTAAAGAGTGATACAAGCATTATATACAAATATAAAATAAAGTGTTTAGACAGGAATATTTTCAAAAAAACTCAAAATAGCAAGAAATCAATTTTGTGTATTACGGTAATAATGTAAAGGCAATTTAAGACAAGTCTCCCCTATCTTTTATTAATCCTTTACTCTACAAAACTATGCGAATGCTAAAACATCATAAAACTAACAGTTCCTGTAACAGAAACATCAGTGCCTTTGATGCCATCAGTAAAAGTCAGGAAATTGTCTACTCGCCAATGATTTTTCAGACTGTGTATGTTCTGGTAAATCACAATATTTTAAAATTTATTGAAGATTGCAAAAATGGCATAGCCTTCAATGATCTCATCAAAAAAACTGACTTTAATGATTATGCCTTAGGATTACTTCTAGACGTTGCAGTATCCGCTTCCATAATTTACCTTGATGATAACGGACTTTATCACTTAAGCAAGATAGGTTATTTTCTGCAAAACGACAGAATGACAAGAATTAGTCTCGATTTTGTCAAACATGTGTGTTACAGAGGATTGGATTCTCTTGAGGATTCACTTTTAACCTTAAAACCTGAAAGTAAGCTCATTGTTACTTGTTAAAAATTACATTTGTCCGGCATCAATTATGCTTTAGTACTATGATTCAT
>CACYBT010000273.1 GCA_902772715.1 uncultured Succinivibrio sp. | reverse complement strand
GATTGTTTTAGGATTACTGGAGCAAATTTACACATCATCTCTAATCAAATTGATTTATTTCTCCGATTAAAAATATGACGCAATCCCGCGTTTTTTTTGAGGAGAAAATTTATGAAGATAGATGTTCATAGAATAAAGCTAATTGCTAAAGCCTACCTTGTAGATAAGAAAGGTAACCGCGAAATTTGCAGGGATTTAAACGAATCATCCGCAACTGTTAGTAGATACTGTAAATATTTTGATTTGTGCTGTCTTTCTTATGAGGATTTGTCAGAACTAAACGATCATGATTTCCTTATTGCTTTGAAAGGAAAGAGTGATTGTGAATATATAATGCCCGACTTTGAGGAAATTGAAAGATTTTACCGAAGAAATAAGAAAATCACACTTGAAAAGGCCATTGATGCAGTCTACTTCAGCATCATACCTGAGAAAAATCAGAAACTTTATAGTCTGGCTCACGTCTACGATCTTTTTTCACAATGGAATGAAGAGTTCCATGGGTGTAAAAAAATATCAAGTGTACCCTGCAATCCCGGTGATTATCTGGAAATTGATTTTGCAGGAGACGATTTGCATTGGATAAATCCAGAAGGTTTATCCAAAATTGCAAGAGTATTTGTGTCCGCTTTTAAATATTCAAATCTTGCCTACGGTGAGGCCTTTGAAAATGAAAAAGTGACCTCGTGGCTCAAGGGAACAGTGCATGCACTTGAGCGCTACGGAGTTCCGAAATCTATTTCCCTTGATAATGCAAAAGCATTAATAAACAAGCCGGATAAATTTGTTGGGGAATTAAGTTTTGCCATGCAGGATCTTTGCCTGCATTATCAAATAATCCCCAATCCATGCAAAGTCAAAAAACCAACGTATAAAAACGTAACAGAATACTCTGTGAACCTTGTGGAGACATGTATTGCTGAACTGGAAGGAGTTAACGGCGCTATCTTTGCCAGGGATTTAGCAGATGTTAACAGACAGCTTCAGGAGAAAATTGATAAGTTAAACAACAAAGCATTTGTCGAAGAAGGCAGAGGTTCAAGAACGTCATGTTATGAGCAGTTTGAAAAAAAATATCTTAAGGCTCCACCTCTAATCCCTTTTGATATCAATGATTATCTAGAAGTAAAAGTAGATGGTCATGGTTGGGTTAAGGTTGAAAACAAGCGCTATTTGGCTCATTACTCCTTAAGGGGTAAAAAGGCCGTCGTCGTCATATCATCTACTCAGGTATCCATATATAATCCCAAAGACCGCATCCTTTGTTGCAGCTATGAAAGGGATTTCTCTCCATATTACGCCAGTCATAAGAATGAGGATATGCTAGATCCTGTAGAGAAGGCATTAACCAAGGGCTTGGATGAAACTATTAACTCTTTCAAAGATCTCGGATATGCCTCCCCAATTATTGTCAAATATTTAACAGCAATTTTCAATGAAAAATTTCCTACCCTTACCACCTATAAACGAGTGATGGGCTTGAAAGGTCTTATTAAAACTCACGGCTTAACTCTTATAGAAAAATGCTGTCATGAAGCAGATAACGAAGGTAAAACCGGTGACTATCTAAGAATTAAAGAGTTAGTTCACGATACTATTAAAAATATCAACAAGAATGGCGGTCGATATTATCCAAGCAAATCTAAAGACAAAACTCCTGATACTTCTAAGAAGACAGCACAGAAGCCGGCTTCTACAGAAGGAATGAAATTAAGGGGTGCTGATTATTACAAGGGAGGACGGAACTAATGGAAACGCTGAATGATATCAAAAGTCAGAGACTTAATGAGATTGAGAAACTTACAAGAGAATTCAAAATTACTCCTTTGTACGAATGCCTAATCCAGATGATTAAATCTGGTGAACTTGAAAAGGAACCAAAACCTTTGGAAGAAAACATTCACAAAATGCTGATGGCTATTAAAAAGCGGCGTAATGACACCACTATCGAAAAAGTCACAAAATCCCTTGGTATTCATTATAAGGATGCCAACGTCAATAATATCCTCTGGAATGTAGGCAGGAAGGGTATTAACAAAAAGGATATCCAGGAATTATCAACCAACAATTGGATTAGATGTAAAAGAAATATTATTCTGATGGGGCCTACTGGTGTAGGAAAGACAAGGATTGCCGACAGTTTGGTTAACTGTGCCATTCGAGAGAAGTTTAAGGTATTCTATCGCCGCGGTGTCATGCTGGCTACAGAGCTAGGACAGCTGGAAGGTAGTTCAGAAATTCTAGCTTTTATAAACCATATCAAAAAGTTCGACCTCATTTATATTGATGATTTTGCGTCAGGTGTAATTAACAGCGACATTGAAGCAATGCTTGGCGAAATTGCCGATGACATCGTCGATAAGCATTGTGCATCCATGCTTATAACCACTCAGCACACACCAGAATCCTGGATAACCAACTACTTTCATAGCCCTGCTGTTGGAGAGTCATTTGTAGATAGAGTTT
>CACYBT010000272.1 GCA_902772715.1 uncultured Succinivibrio sp. | reverse complement strand
TTGACACCATCGCCAAGGCTTTGAATCTCACCAAAGAAGAGATAGAAAAACTTTAAAACAAAACCTGCCTCTTTAATTGTCTAATTCTCTTAAAAAGACGTGAATAGTAGCCGAAATTTTAAATTCAGATCACATTTTTCTTGACATCAGCACAAATATCATTTAATATAATCTTGTTGTCGCGGGGTGGAGCAGTTCGGTAGCTCGTCGGGCTCATAACCCGAAGGTCGTAGGTTCAAATCCTGCCCCCGCAACCAATCTTTTCAAGATTTTCATTTCAAAAGTTTTCACAATACGTTTCTAGTTCTTAATTGAAATCTTTCTCTTGCTAAAGCAAGGAGATTCCTTCTGTAAAGGCTAATTGCTTTGCTCTCTTCGGATGGTTTTAGATGCTTACCTCTTATGAGGTTCATTAAGCCACAGTCTTTTTGGAGACTAAAGTGGCAAAAGTGAAAGCCTAGACTCACGTTAAAGCAATGCAATTCCTGCCCTTATGGATTTTATTTAAGCTGATGAGTTCAAAAATACAACGGTAATACCAGATTTTCTTTGCGTCTTATATTCCTGCCCAAAAGAACAGGCTTTTACGGCACCTTTTGATAAATCATTCTAATAGAATAATAGTTATACCTATTCAGAAGACCTTATTGAAAAGATAAATAAAATCCGGACGATTGACATCCGGACAAAATAACTTAAGAATTATTTAAGATTTTTGTTGAAGAAATTCTCAATCTGATTAAAAGGGATCTTATCCATCTTATCGTACAAATCGGCATGCGTTGCCCCTTTTACGACAATCAACTCCTTAGGGGATGCCGCCCTATTATAAACATTATCTGAGAAATACTTGGAATGAGCCTTATCACCTGTAATTAGCATCAGAGGACGAGGAGAGAGTTCCCTGATATTGTCCATTAAACTGAAGTTGAAGAATCCATATGCAGTAGTTGCATCCCAGGCCGAAGTATTTGAGTTGATAGCTCTTGGATGATAGGCTCTGCCAATGTAATAGCCAAAGAAGTCCTTAGATACAGGATCTGCATCTGCAGGTAAGGAATCAGGAAACATCTTGTCAAAGGTCTGGATGTTTCCATTAGCATCAACACCTAACTCGTGAGCACCACGAATCGACTCACCGCTCTTTGCTTCTGCGTCTCTCATTTTGGCAAGATGCTGCTTAACAATGTTTCGCTGCTCATCAGTATAGTAGGCTCCGTTATAATGGTCTGAAATACTCTCTGACATATCATACATAGCCGAAGTTACAACTGCTTTTATGCGAACATCATTTGAGGCTGCGGTAATTGCCATTCCTGATAAACCACAGATACCTATGGCCCCAACCTTCTTAGGATCTACGAAAGTAAGATTGCTGATAAAATCCACCGCAGCACTGTAGTCCTCTGTGAAAATCTCAGGAGAGCCCATGTTACGACGGACACCAGAGGATTCACCAGTAGTTGAAGGATCAAAGGCCACAGTAACAAAGCCTCTCTTGGCCATTTCCTGAGCATATAAACCAGATGACTGCTCCTTTACAGCGCCAAAAGGACCTGTAATTACCAGAGCACTGTATTTTTTGCTGTTATCAAAATTCTTAGGCAGATATAAATGACCTGCAACATCAAAGCCATAGCGGTTCTGGAACATAACCTTCATGACTTCAATGCTTTTATCCACATTGAAAACACGAGTATCATCCAAAAGAGCCTCAACAGAGGCTTTCTTCATCTGTGAAGCCTTAGCGACAACAGCAACAGGAACTTCGTTGGCCATTACATTAACTGAACTCATAAGCATTGCTCCTACAAAAATTGAACTTACAAATTTATTTACTTTCATAGTTAATCTCCCAATTGTTTTTATTGAATCTTTTTGTCTATCATCCTAATCAAAAAATCAAGCGTATCTAATTCAAATTGAACCTTCGCCAATTTTGTCCTCTTTTTTTTTCGTTCAAGTTCCAACAGAGAAAGCATTTTGCCAACTTCTTCTTGTGCATAACATTTTGCGCAGACACCGCATATTTCATCAGAACACCCCGCATCATATAAACAGTCAATCAGCTGCCTAGATGACATATTTGCTTTCATTTGTTTCCCTCCTGTACTGTTAAATATACATTGAAAAATCATAATGACAAATGATAATATTTCATTACTGATTATTCCTATTTAGAATAAATCCAAAAAATTATGGGGTTACATATTAATGGATCTAAAACTGTTAAAAAATTTTTTGCAGATCGCCCGTATAGGAAATATGACTAAAGCCTCCCAGATGCTTTATATATCCCAGTCAGCGCTGTCAAAACAGATGAAAGAGCTAGAAGAGGAGTTTGGCTGTACTCTTTTTATCCGACAGAAGGAGGGAATGGCACTGACCGAGGAAGGCTATATTCTGAGAAAACGTGCTGAGGATATTGTTGCTCTGTTTGATAAAACCAAACAGGATTTTGAGGATTTGGAGAAAATTACCGGTGGCGATATTCATGTGGGAGCGGCAGAGACCTGTCATATAGACCTCTTCGCAAGAGAACTCCTAAAGTTTAGAAAAGAATATCCCAACCTGCGCTGTCACATCATTAGTGGTATGACCGAACAGGTGACACAGATGCTCGACAGAGGACTTTTAGATATAGCAATTATTTCAGGTCAGCCCAATATCGAAAAATACCATCATATACGCTATCCCGCCGATGACTTGTGGGGAGCAGTTGTAGCCAAGGATCATCCCCTCTCACAGGTTCAGCGTATTACCATAAATGATCTTAAAGACTATAATCTTATGATGTCGACACAGGGACTTTCTGAAGAAATTCGCAAATGGTGCGGACAGTATGCTGATTTGCTGAATGTCAGTGATACGGTAAATCTTGCTTACAATGGATCGGTGTTTGTAAAAGAGAAAGTGGCGGTTCTACTGTCATATAAGGGACTTGCAGATACCTCAGACGAGAATAACCTCTGCTTTATCCCCCTGTATCCAACACTTACCACTCCCCTCAACGTTATTTGGAGAAAATATCAGGTATTTACGCCCATTGTCGACCTGTTTTTCAAGCGGCTTATCGCCTCTTTTGAAAAGGTTAACCAGGATAAATAGTGCATAATCATGCACGCTCCCAAAGCCATATTAGTCATACTGATTGAACTGCATTTCCTGCTTTAGCTTTTCAAGAAAGATACTGGCCTGAGGTGTAAGCGGACGGTTCTTTTTCCACAGAAGTTTCAAAGAGGCTTTGGGTACACCGCTTAAAGGACGGAAAGTAAGAATATCATCGTTGTCTACAGAGATCAGCTTGCTGAAAGTTAAACACACTCCCAGCCCTTCTTTTGCAAACAGCGAACCGTTATAGACAAGATTGTAGGTCGCACTGATATTCAGTTTTAAATACTGATCATTTGGAAACCAGAGCGGGAACATGCGCTCATAAGCCTGTTTAGATACAATTAACGGCTCCGTTATCAGATCTTCAAGACTGACTGTTTTCTTCAAAGCCAGTGGATGGTTCTTATTTAGAAGAATGCCCCAGTTGTCCAAAAGATGCAAATCTAGAATATGATATTTACTGTCATCAATATCATGAACCGTAAACACGAGATCATCTAAGCCCTTATTGAGTCTTTCGAGGACATCAGTAGCATTGCCGCTGTGCAGATGTGCACAGATGCGGGAGCCTTCCCTTCTCAGCATCGCGATTATTCTGGCGATATAGCGTATAGAATCAGATTCAGGACAGCCAATAAAAAGATTGCCACTCTTTGAATTCTCTTTATGGATGAATTCTTCCTTGGTTTTATCAACAAGATTTAAAATATCTACAGCACGGTTATAAAAAAGCACACCTTCATCAGTCAGTCGAATGTTGTAGTTAGTTCTATGGAAAAGTTTGACTTTAAGTTCATACTCAAGATCTTTAAGTTGCCTCGACATGGTGGGCTGAGTAACATGCAGTTTCTCTGCCGCCTTCGACATATTCCCTACTTTAGCCATCTCTACAAAGTATCTTAACACCCGATTTTCCATAGCCTCACGCTCCTAAAACCTAAGCACTTTCTGCTCTTTATAATATAGCGCATCTTAAGATCAGTTATTCATTTTTTTTAATTCTAATTATAGAAAATAAGTAATGGCATAATTAAAGAGAATACTTATACTCTAAAGAAAAAGGAGCACATATGAAGAATATCTTAATCATATCCTCATCCTTAAGGGCAGGAAGCAATTCCGAAAGGATTGCTCTTGAAGTAAAGAAGGGGGCGTCGGAGGGGCCAAACAATGTTTTGTTTGTTTCCTTAAAAGATCAAAAAATCAATTTCTGCAGGGGATGTCTTAAATGCCAGAAAAAGGGAGAATGTATCATCGCGGATGACATGAAAGCACTTACGGAGCAAATGTTAAATGCTGACACAATTGTGTTCTCAACTCCAATCTACTATTACGAAATGTCCGGTCTTCTGAAAACTTTCTTAGACCGCTGTAATCCGCTTTATATACAGGACTACAGATTTAGGGAGGTCTATCTTCTAACCGCTTCCGCCGAAAATACAGATACTGTGTATCAGAATGCGCAAAACGGTATTCAGGGCTTTGTTGACTGTTTCCCAAAGGCTAGATTTATGGGAGTGTTTTCCGGTGGCGGTCTGACCAATCCCAACGAAATCAAAAATCACGAGGAACTTTTAACCAGAGCCTATGAATTTGGGAAAAAAATGAAATGAGAAAAAATATGAAAGTATCAATAAAGAAATTAGCATTACTGCTACCAGTCTGCCTGCTCTCCATCTCGGTAATGGCAAATGAGCCTAGTCGTTACAGCGACGGTGAATCAGAGGTAACCCAAACCTATATCAAAGACACCATGAATTCCTATTTTTCTTCTGCCAAGAAAAGTAAACCGATGCCTTTTAAGGCTGTGCGGGGATGGGTACATGAGAAATGGAGTCAGAATAACTTGCCAATGGAAAAACTGCATCGGAATTTGCATAAAACCAACAGAGTGATCCTGCAGTTTCATGGTGGCGCTTATGTTTTAGGCTTTAACGATAACTATCGTAAATTTGCGAGAAAACAGGCAGACAGTATCAAAGCAGATACGGTATATATGTTTGACTACCGACATGCTCCAGAATTTACCTATCCTGCGGCGCTTGACGATGCGGTGATGGCATACAAAAAAGTGCTGGAAGATGGAGTAGACGCTCAGAATATTGTCTTCATGGGAGATTCTGCCGGTGGTAATTTGGCACTCGCTTTAGCAGTAAAACTAAAGGAACTTAATATTACACAACCTCGTGCCATGATCCTTATGTCTCCATGGACAGCGATGGATGTGATTCCATCTCATGTTGACAATAAATATAAAGATGCTGTTCTAGGTGAAAACACCCCGTTATTCGCACAGATAAACAAGGCAGCATATGCAAACGGACTTAACTTAAGTGATCCTAAACTATCACCTCTATACGCAGATTTATCCGGTTTACCGCCTCTGCTGATTCAGACGGGAGGCTACGAACTGCTTTATTCTGACAGCGTTCTGCTAAGTAAGGCCGCGGATACTGCCGGTGTCAAAAACAAATTAAGCATCTACAAAGGAATGCCTCACGATTTCATGCTGGTTTTACCAGAACTTCCTCAAACCAAGGCGGCATTTGAAGAAATGGGGAATTTTGCCGACGAGATATTTAACCGTAACTAGCATATTTCAACTAGGAAAATCATATGAAAAAAGGAAATTCCGTAATAAAAAAATCAGTTTTAACTCTCGCTATTGCTTTGTTTTCATTTACTCAGTTAAACGCTGCACAAGGAACAGAAAATACTATGACTAAAAAAGTAACTCAGACCGCAGGACACGATGTTTTAGGAAAATTTGCCAAAGAATTTGCACATTTCAATGACGATGTGCTCTTCGGAGAAAACTGGAATAACCAGGATCTTAGCCTAAAAAACCGCAGCCTCATTACTGTTGTGGCCTTAATATCCTCTGGCATTACCGACAGTTCACTGAAATATCATCTTGAAAATGCCAAGAAAAATGGTGTCACCCAAAAAGAGATAGCCGCTACCATAACCCATATTGCCTTTTATGCAGGATGGCCTAAGGCTTGGGCTGCCTTTAATCTTTCCAAGGATATATGGACAGATGAGAGCAGTGAAAAATCAGAATATTCGCAGGAACTTTTAGAACATCAGCAGAAAATGATCTTCCCTGTTGGTAAGTTCAACGAGGCATATGCCAAGTATTTTACTAAAAAAAGCTATCTTGCACCAATCTCTACAGAACAGGTTGGTATTTACAATGTAACGTTTGAACCTGAATGCAGAAATAACTGGCATATTCATCATGCTAAAAAAGGTGGCGGTCAGATTCTGATTGGTATTGCGGGCAAAGGCTTATATAAGGAAGAAGGCAAAGAGCTAAAAGTCATCAATCCTGGTGATGTGATCAATATTCCCGCAAACGTTAAACATTGGCACGGTGCAGCGCCTGATGGCTATTTCTCGCATCTGGCAGTAGAAGTTCCAGGAGAAAACACTAGGAACGAATGGCTTGAAGTGGTATCAGACGAAGAATATAAGCAGGAACTTTCAACTCTTAAATAAACCTCAGGCTGCCAAAATTTAAAGGGGGAACTAAGGTTCCCCCATTTTACATAAAATATCTGGTATTAGGCTAACTATCTTTGACCTGATTTCTGCTTGAACTCAGCCTTAGCACGTACCAACTGCTCTGAGAAGGCCTCGTCGGCATGCAATCTGGCAACCACTGCAGATGCAACTATACGTGCAGCGTCAACATCAGACTGCCAGTGATAACCGCAAATTACTCGACTTTGTCCCATTTCAAAGCCACGTTTCAAAATTTCATTCTGGCGGCTTGGATTCAATTCAGCCAAAATCAAAGACACAGCCCAGCCAATTGTAGTGTGTCCTGATGGATAAGAACCATTGGTGGAGAGAAATTTCTGATCTTTAGTATTACAGGTGTTGGTACCATAGAAAGCGAATGGACGGACTCTCATATAGTATTCTTTAGCGGCACGTGTGGCAAGATCACCGGCGTCTTCAATCATTCTAGAAATGAGTTTATAAATTTCAGGGGTATTTTTCTTGCTAATTTCCATACCAAAGGCGGAGGCTAACGCATTGGCAACACCTTTAGCATCAATTTCGCAGTCAGCGGCTGCCTGCTGTCCACGGGCTGTCTTACGTTTCAAAAGACCAATGTTATATTGAGCCTGGTCATTCAAAAAAGTTACACTGTCAAAGGCAGGTGGAGGTGGTAAAAGATAGAAACTGTCTGCAACATCTGTAGCATTCAGATAGTAGCTTTCAGGCATAGTTCTTACATCATTATGAGCAGCGAAGGAACAACCGACAACTGAGGATAGTATGGTGCACAAAAATACTTTCTTAAAACGCATTTTTTTCTCCAGTTAATTTATACAATTTAGAATAATTCCATATCTTGGAGTTTGACATTTGTCCATATCCATGGTCATGTTAACTCCTACTCTTTTGAATTTTAAAACAAGAATGAAATAATTAAATGTATTTAGATCAAATATTTCGTACAAGCTCTCAAATTGCTTTCATTTTTTCTTTAAAAAAATCAGGAGGAAGAAAAAAACAGTTAACAAGGAACTTAAAAGCGCCATTAGCGACCAAGCCTTAATACATAAAAAAAGGCTCCGATATTGTTACAAATAATCAGAGCCCTTAAACAGCCCCAAAAGGCCGTTTTTGCAAAGAGAATTAGTTAATCTTCTCACGAATACGTGCTGCCTTACCAGAACGATCACGCAGATAGTAGAGTTTGGCACGGCGTACATCACCACGACGGGTCACCTTTACTGAAGCAATAATAGGAGAATGAGTTTGGAAAACACGCTCTACACCCTCGCCAGATGAAATTTTACGAACCGTAAAAGAAGAATTCAAACCGCGATTACGTTTAGCAATAACATTTCCCTCAAAGGCCTGTAAACGGGTTTTATCACCTTCTACAACCTTTACCTCAACACGTACGGTATCACCAGGACGAAAATCAGGAATATCAGTACGGATCTGCTCTTTTTCCAGCTGGTCAATAATTGGATTGCTAGCCATTTTTCTTACCTTCCCTAAACATCGAATAAATAAAAACCATTTTAAGAGTGTTCTTGCAGGAACTCATCAAGCAACTGCCGTTCCTTAGAAGAAAGAACACGCTCCTCAAGCAAATCAGGACGACGCAAAAAGGTACGACCAAGACTCTGCTTTAAACGCCATTCTCTAATTTTTGCATGATCCCCACTTAACAAAATATCTGGTACTCGCATACCGTCAATTTCTTCAGGCCTGGTGTACTGCGGAAAATGCAATAAACCCTGTGCAAAAGAATCCTCTTTGGCGTTTTGAATGTTACCAAGTACCCCCGGCACCATCCTAGAAACTGCATCGATGATACACATGGCGGGGAGTTCACCCCCCGAGAGAACGTAGTCACCGATAGAAACCTCCAGATCGACTTCCTTCTGAAGGACACGCTCGTCAATACCCTCATATCTTCCAGACAAAAGGATAACGGCGCCCCAACTGTGGATATCTGTGACCAGTGAGTGATTAAGTTGTTTGCCCTGAGGCGACATATAAACAACCTTAGTAGCCTTCGGTGCCTTGCTTCTGGCAACACTAAGCGCATCTCGTAGAGGCTGAACCTGCATTAACATACCAGGACCGCCACCATATGGCTTATCATCAACATTGCCAAATTTATCTGCAGTGTAATCACGGGGGTTAGTACATTCAATTCTAATCAAAGAATTGGCACAGGCCCTGCGTGTTACCCCATAATTGGTTATGGCATCAAACATCGAAGGAAAAAGAGTGACGACTCCAAAGTACATCAGTAATCGACACCCCACTCAACATCTATCATCTTGGCATTGAGATCAACTGTCTTGACGATAGGGCCTACGACATAGGGAATTAAAAAATTATCTTTTCTTTCCCTTGCCAGGTGGTCAGAGGGAGACACTTCCATTACGGGAGAGGCTCCATAATCCCAAATTCTCGATACAGTACCGAGCATTTCACCTTCAAGTCCTGTCACCTTACATCCGATTAAATCAGAAAGATAGACAGTTCCTTCAGGAACAGGGGGTAGGCTTGAGCGCCTAATCCCAATCTCAGCTCCAGCAAAGGTTTTAGCCTCTTCCGGAGTTGCGGCAATATTTAATTTGGCAATAAAACCATTTCCATGTTGCCTGTATTCTTCAACCTGGACCTCGCGCCATTGCGTACCGCGCTGACGTATAAACCATGGCGAGTAGTCAAAAAGATCCTCAGGTTGTTGTGTATATGAGCGAATTTTCATCCAACCATATACTCCAAATGGTGAGCCTATTGCTCCCATTGGACGCGGATTATCTGTCAAAGCCCTTAAGCCTCAGCAGGAGCGGCCTCTGCAGCAGCAGCCTCTGCGGCAGCCTTAGCCTTGGCCTCGGCAGCAGCTTTCTTGGCAGCAACAGCAGCAGCATGTTTTTCAGCCTTAGCCTTCAGAACAGCCTCTTCACCCTGCTCATTTTCCCACAAAAGACGCTTTACGCGATCTGATGGCTGAGCACCTTTTGCAATCCAGGCATTAATGGCCTCAACATCTAAACGAAGACGAATTTCTTTACCAGCAGCAATTGGGTTAAAAATACCAACCTGCTCAATGAAACGACCAGTTGCTGCATAACGCTTATCAGCAACTATAACATGATAAAATGGACGCTTTTTCGCACCTAAGCGACGTAAACGAATGACTACCATTTCGCATTACCTATATTTAGTTAAACAAACATGATGAAATACTTCATCATACAAAAACAGTTGCATTATTTTACTCTCTATTTTTGAAAATTCAAGATGTAACGACACTTTTTATATCAAACTGTTACTATTCAAAGTCTCTAATGAAGGCAAGAAATTAAGGAATGGCAGCCTGATTTAGGTTTTAACAATGATTTTTCTTGTTATATCCAAATGAAAAAGGTTACGGCTCTTGAGCCCTGGCAAGATTGCCTAAACTTCTTATGACACACTCCTTGCTGCCAAAGCCAATACCGATGCCAAACACGCGCCTCAAGCCATCTTCAAGATAGTTTTTGGCATATTGCTTGTTTATAATCTGCTCGAGGGCCTTTTCTGCTCCAGATATTAAAGCCTTGCGTC
>CACYBT010000271.1 GCA_902772715.1 uncultured Succinivibrio sp. | reverse complement strand
CCAGACAATAATGGCAATATGAAGACCATTTATGTGAAACCAAAGGTAGTGACCTTTAATTTCCCTGTTAACGGGTATTCACATTCAACTAAAGGTCGTATTGCTTCTTTTGGTGGTGGCTATTTTGCGTCTGATCCAATGATTAAACAGGGGATCCAGGATCTTATAGGTACTAGCAGAGGAAATTCTGTCAATGGTCCAGCAGGACTTGTTGGTAAATACTTGCAGGAGAACCCAAATATTCCTTTTGAAAGGAAACAGACTATCAATACTCTGGTTTCTCAGATTAAGGATTTGTACAATAATAAACTGTATAAAGACAGCAACTATGATCCATACGCTTTACCTGCACGCATAGCTGTACTTGCTGATATGATTGGAGCCTGTCTAGCATTCAACTGTAAGAGCGGCAAGGACAGAACCAGTGTGCTTGATGCTGAAATCAAGGCTCTTGCCTATCAGGTAAGCCTCAATCAGGTTCCTGATATCAGACATAGTGATGCAGATGACCGTAAGCTAGTACAAACCATGTTCCGAGAAGCAGGTAACCACGAACTGCAAAAATACAATACAGGCTTTGCCGGGTACAAGTATAAGGCAGCCAAAAAGGATGATCTCCAGTATATCGAAGGCTTTGCTAAACTGTTCCCTGATAATAATAATGATTTCTTCTTAGGTAGTTCAGCCGCTACCAAAGCATAATTTGCTGGCTTTTATCCGAATCATCCATATTTATTTGGTGTTTTCATCAAAAATCTGGATGAGAAAATAAAAAGGAATAAACAGCGAAAACTTGAAATAAGGCCCACAAGCAAATTGCGGTTTTTTTTATGCGCTCATCATGAGCATTATCTATAGAGAGTAAGTAAAAAGTCTTCTGATAATGGAAAGGCTTAGCAAATCCACGAGGTGGTCAAAGGTAAAATGATAGACAAAAAATGGCTTGCAGGGCTCTGTGACCATGCCTCTTGCTTACTGCCTCTTTTTGTCTACCGCCTTCCTGCTATGATTAATCCGTATTTACCTGAATGTATTGAATTGAAGCAAAATTATGTCCTGGCATATTTCTAGCGTCCCCTGCGGCATTACTTCATGCTGCTCGTATTCTTTCCTTCGGCACTGAATACATCTCTTTCTATAAACAAAAAGCATTATGCCTCAAAATTTATACGCAAACACTATGAGAGAGTCAATGGCATTGTTATCACTTTTGTCAAAAAAATCCCGCATGATGGACTCTTTAAGCAATCCTTTGCCATACTTCCTAAAAAGACTGTGAACAGTAACCTGGCTTCTTCTTTACAAAGAAAAAGGCCTTCCTGCAATTTTATCTATCTTGTACAATGAAATTTCAGACGCAGAAGAATCAACACAACAGCCTAATGGTTGTGCCAGTTTTACCCCGTAGATATTTTCAAAATTGGCCGAAGTTATTCTTGCCAGTTCATCTTCACTCATACCAAGATATTCTGCTATGAATTTTAAGGTATAACGCACAAAAGCCGGCTCATTTTCTATTCCGCGCACTGGCACCGGTGCCAGATACGGACAATCTGTTTCTACCATAAAACGATCTTTTGGCACATACCTTAATACCTCTCTTACATTATCTGAGGCTTTAAAAGTAGCAATTCCGGTAAAAGAGATATAAAAGCCAAGGTCAAGAAGTGCTCTGGCCATATCTACAGAATCAGTAAAACAGTGCACCACTCCACCTATATCGCGGGCATTTTCTCCTCTTAAAATCTCAAGAGTATCAGTTTGAGCCTCTCTTGCGTGAATAATTAACGGGAGTTTTGCCTGTACCGCAATATGGATCTGACGCACAAAAGACTTTTTTTGTAATTCCCTAGTCTGTTTGCTATAAAAATAGTCTAAGCCAGTCTCCCCTACTGCTATCACCTTATTTGAGGAAGTACACAGCGAGATAAAATGCTCATCCAAAACCTCTTCCTCATCATTAAGATTCAGAGGATGGATCCCGCAGGATAAATAAATATTGTCATACTCTTGCATCATGGCAAGATTCTTCTTAAACTCACCTAAACTACAGGCCACACACAGAAAATGGCTGACTTTGCATAAATATGCGCGTTTAAGCATAACCGCAAAGGAATTACAGTATTCGCGACTGTATGATAATGAAGATAGATGACAGTGAGAATCAACTAAAAAAGTCATATACAATCCTAAAATAGTCTAATTAAAACCAAGATGTCTACAGATTGTCGTAAGTTTGCACTCTGCACACTTTGGATGGCGCGCTGTGCAGATATAACGACCATGCAGAAGCAGCAGATGATGAGCAGACAGAAGATAAGACTTCGGAACAATCTTTTCAAGATACAATTCACCTTCGACTACACTCTTGCAGCAACACAATCCAGTACGGTTGATGACTCTGAAAATATGAGTATCAATAGCAATGGTTGGTTTATTAAAACCAACATTCAGCACTACCTTGGCAGTTTTTGAACCAACCCCCGGTAATGATACGAGGTCCTCATAGGAACATGGAACAATGCCCTCATAATCTCTATCTAGGATCATGGATAATTCCTTAAGATGCTTGGCCTTATTACGATAAAGTCCAAGAGTTCTTATGAACATGGAAATTTCCTCAAGGCTAAGGGCTGCCATCTTACTGGGAGTTGGGGCTCTTTTAAACAACTCACCTGTCACTCTGTTGACGGCTACATCTGTGGTCTGAGCCGAGAGAACAACCGCACACAGCAGTTCAAAAATATTATGAAATACAAGTTCACTCTTGGGATTTTCAATAGTTTCACTCAATATTTTAAAAAGAATTTCTCTTTCTTTTAAAGTAAGACAAGATCTGCGTTTTTCCATTTTTTTATTTGCTATAATAAACTCATTACTAAACAATATTATCGCATACTATTCTCTCTTAAATTATTCACTGTGGCACAAAAGGGTATTAACATGTTGCATTCCAATCCTTTCTTTCTTTTGCTGCCGCTTTTTCTTTTTTTATATTCCTTCTCTTCCGAGTCTGCTCCGTCCTCTACTCAACAGCAGGACAAGGCAGTACCACAGAATAATGCGACTCAAGATCTTGTTCCATCAGAAGCAGAGCCCAAAGACAAAAATTTGCAGGAATTTTTAAAAAAAACCGATGATGAGCTAAATGCGCTCTGCGAGAATAAGAATTATGAAGCCTGTATGCTCTATGGAAAACGTCTTTTAAGTCATAAAGCCAAAAAAAATGAGGCTTTTGCCTATTTTAAAAAGATTTGCGCTTTAAAGTATGCTCCGGCCTGTACCGAAGTTGGAGTCCTTTACAGTAAGGGAGAAGGTGTTGGAGCATCACCAAAAGATGCCTTTGAATTTTTCAAATACGCATGCGGTCTTAATGATGACTGGGGATGCAGTAATCTTGGAGTTTCCTATGAAAAGGGCCTTGGAGTATATCAGAGTTCTGAACTTGCCTTAAAGTCATATGAAAAAGCCTGTAATCTTAACCTTGGCATGGGTTGCAATGGTTTAGGCTATATGTACGAGAAAGGTCTTGGCATCCGCAAAAATCTTGTCAAGGCCTCTGCTGCCTATCAGAAATCCTGCGATCTCAACTGTGGCGAAGGCTGTAACAGTCTTGGCTATTTTTATGAACATGGCAAAAACGGCTCACCTGACTATAGGCTGGCTTATGAGTATTTTTTAAAAGGGTGCGATTTCAATAATGGAGCAGCCTGCAACAATATCGGTCTATATTATTCTGAAGGCACCCATACTGTTTTAGACAAAGCCAAAGCCTATGCCTATTTTAAGAAAGGTTGTCTGCTCAATAACGGCATTGCCTGCAACAATTTAGGCTATGCCTATGTAACAGGGGATGGCATCAGCAAGAACGAAAACGAGGCACGACGTTTTTTTCTTAAATCCTGTGAATTAGAACACGGTACAGGGTGCAAGAATTATGGTCTCTCCATCAAGAACGAAACCGACGGATTAAAAGACAAAAAAAGGCGCTCTAGCAATATTAAACAGGTTCTTTCCTACTATGACAAAGCCTGTGTCTTTGGTGATAGCTTAGGATGCAGTGAGTATGGGCTCATTCTCATTGATGATGATTATGACATTGATAACGATTCTTTAGCGCTTGAGTATTTCAAAAAAGCCTGTATCATGGGCAATGCCTACTCCTGTAATATAGCAGGAGATATGCTTGAGGATGGCTCAGATAATGTGCCAAAAGATCCTAAATCCTCGCTGATGTTCTATCAAAAAGCCTGCAATCTTATGAATGGCGATGGCTGTAAAAATGCCGCACTCTTTTACCATTTAGGACAAAATGGCGATACCAATCTCGAGACTGCTGCCGCTTTTTACAAAAAAGCATGTCGACTTAAGGAAAATTCCTCATGCAACAATCTGGCTGCAATTTACAGTAATAAAAATTATCACAATTATGATCTGACCTTAGCCTTCAAACTTTATGAACAGGCCTGTAATCTTGATCATGGCGTCGGTTGTGCAAATCTTGGATTATCCTACATGGAAGGGATCGGTATTACCCAAAACTATGAAAAAGCCAGAACAGTTAGTGAGAAAGGCTGTACCCTTGATTCCGGATTGGCCTGCCTTAATCTTGCCGATCTCTATGCCAACGGTCGAGGCGGCACTCAGGATTTTATTAAAGCCTCATCCTACTATGAAAAAGCCTGCAACCTTGGAGAAGGCAGTGGCTGTAATAATCTTGGTTTGCTCTATACCAATGGTTCTTTAGGTGAAAACAAGGGCAATAAAGACTTTGAATATTACCAAAAAGCATGTGAACTTGATGATGCTGCAGGATGCGCCAATGTTGGAGAAATCTATGCTGAAGGCCGTAATCAGCCCCAAAATAATCAAAAAGCAAATGAGTACTTTCAAAAGGCCTGTCAGCTAGGCAACGCCGAAAAATGTCTGGTTCTCGATACTGATGCCAAATTTGAGTAACATCGTTTTTTCTTCATAAAAGAGCCATTAAAGGCAGTTTAATAGCCACTTTTTAGACATTCTCATCTTGCTTTGGCAACAGGATCCCAACTGTAGAGACTGATTGCTTAGTCCTCTTCTTATGGTTGGAAGGGCTTACCGCTTAGGAGGTTCACTCTTTTTCACAGCCTTGTTAGAGACTACAGAGGCTCTAGTTCAAGGCTAGACTCACTTTAAGCCTTGCAAGTTCTCCCCTGTGGATTTTTTTATCGATGATAAGTTACAGATACACAACGGCAAACATGATCAGCTTTGCGCCATATATCCCTAAAAGACAGGAGTTTACAGCGTCTTTTGATTAAGATAAGGTAAGGCAATTTTGAAGCAGTGTCGTAAAAGTATTTTACCAAATTGTGCCGAAAAGCCCCTGGCTTCAGCCATGGGGATGAAAGGCACATAGCTGTTATGATATAATTAGCAGTGTT
>CACYBT010000270.1 GCA_902772715.1 uncultured Succinivibrio sp. | reverse complement strand
GCCATTATTGTTTTTCTTTTTCACCAAGTAACGCATAAAAGTCTCCCTAACCCCTATAAATTAGGTATAGTATAACACATATGCAAACATATGCAAAACTATATCCTAACAATTTATAAAAGTAAAAAAAAACGCTCAGCCCTTTTAGTAAGCCGAACGTTAGACCTAGTTATATGCGAAATTATTGGTATTTACTGCGGAACAACGGAAAAACTAAATCCTTTTTAATAAGGCTCATTCGCATAATGAGCCTTTTTTCAAGTCAAATTCACATTCTAATAATGGTTCTTATATCTTTTCAATTGTCTTTGCATCTTCAAAGGCCCTTCTTATCCGTATAAATTCCCATAAAAGAAGAAAAATAAAAGTGTTTTCACAATATTGTAATCTAACATATGAAGAACTGAGGATACACTTAAACCAATCAAGGTTTATTATCTTTAGGAATTTCCACATTTGTGTTGTAACTTTCATTATGCAGTAATACAAGCACAAGGTACTTTATCATTATTATCCTCAATGGAACATTCTTGACGTATCTCTTCGCCTATATGTTCTTGTCTTACAGGATTCAACTTAGCGCTCCTCACCATTCACAATGGTAGCAGGCAAACTTGATACAAGAACTGTGTCCTGGTTTACAACGCATTTTGGCAATAAATATTCATCATATTTAATCCAGAAATTAGACCAACTCATTATTTTTGTTCACCTTTATGGATTATACTTTCATGAAGTTATTCTAGGTTTGAATTTCTTTTAGTCCTGATCCCCAAAAGCATAGTTTTTTGACTTCAGTATTTTCAACGAAATAAAAGAATAACGCCACATTGTGATAAAGTGAAAACAACACATCTAACCATCTTATGTAATAAAGGAGCATACGGATCTACAGATTAACTGTCTGAAATTTAATCCGTAAACTTAAATTATGAAAGGAATGTTACTTTTATTAGGCATTATATCCACTATGGTCTTTACGAACCAAGCACTATCCTACAGTATTCAAACCAAATTTGAAACAAAGAACTATGCCGTATTTCAGGTAATTTTAGGGCGCAGTGAAGTCTACGGGACCAATCTGAAAAAAATCATCGCCAAGGATGTAGCAGGAAGAGGAAAATTTCAAACCACGACCGCTATCTATCCAGAAGGTAGTAAAGGCATGGACGCTACCATTAGAGAAAAGCTCTTGGGAATTATTACCACGGAAAACTATGACCGCAAGCCTCAGGTAACAGTAAATTTCAATGATAAAGTCAAATACTCTTCATATGTTGGCATTTATATGAACTTCAAGCAGTTATCAAAAATTTCCGACAACCGTTCACTCTCAACGCTAGCCTCAGAACTTGCACAGGTACCACTGGTTCTAGAAGATGTGCCAATTAGCGTGGTATCAAAGGATTTTAACGGTAAGACAATCTACACTGCATCTTCTGGAGCAATGATTCTCGATTTTATGGTTGTGGATTCTCTTTATTACGATAAAAAGAAACTAGAAGAAGCAACAGATAAATGCAGAGTCAATCTGCTAGTGATCACTGATCGTTATACCGATTTTAGTCCTTTTTTCATGGGCGCCCACGGAGCAGTCAACGATCTCATATGTGATACTCCTAAAAAATAAACTTATCGTACTGCACAGCAATGATACTTAAAAAAAGGTACCGCAAAGACAAAGACATTCACAGCCACGTTCTAAAGGAGATACGTATAAATAAATTTTGCTGTGAATAAAGCGAAAATGGCAAACCTAAAGATAATTTGCCAGATCTTTTGCATAAGGTAGAATAAAATGCGGATTTAAACGTTCAAGAGCATCTCCTGAGTAAACTCCGCTCTGCACTCCCAAAGAGTAAGAGCCTGATTTTTCATACATCAAGATATCAAGACCGGAGTCACCTACGCCTAATATTTCGCTACACTTAACCTGTAATCTTGAGCCTATGATTTCCATCATGACGGGGCATGGCTTAGAAGGACATTCAGAACCACCACATAATGCATCACAGTACTTTCCTAGATAAGTCTGACTTAAGGTTCTTTTTATGCCCATTACCGAGCGTCCCGAGGCATAACCAATGAGATATCCGTGTGTTCTTAGTTTTATGAGCAGGTTTTCAATCCCCGGGAAAAGACGGTCTTCACTGTACTCACGATGACCAACGCTTATTTCACGGTACAATCTCGTGACATAAGCTCCATCCCCTTTTTTATCCTCAGGCAGAAGAGAGGTTAATCCTTCTTCAAGCTCAAGGCCAATGGTTTTCATAATAGCTACATCCGAAGGCTCCGGTAAATACAACTCACGGAAGGTGTGTTTGGTACAGCCTATTATCTGCGGCACACTGTTAGTCAGTGTGCCATCCAAATCAAAAACCACCGCTCTGACTTTTCTTAAAATCTCATCTAGATGAGCGATCTTTACGACATTGCGACGCCCTACGGTAACATCATCTGTCATCTTTTCCATTTTTCCTAAGACATCTTTAAATATATAAGATGAAAAAGTGGCTAATCCTGTTGTATCCTTAGTTTATCTACTATATCAAGCAGTTCTTTAGGAAGAGGAGCCTCGATTTTCAAAAGACGGTGATCTTCTGGGTTAAAGAAAGTAATTCTCTGCGCATGCAGAAACATACGATTAAATCCTAAACTTTTAAGAAACGCGTTAAATTCACGATCTCCATATTTTTCATCACCGCCAACAGGGTGATGCACATATGCAGTATGCACCCTAATTTGATGCGTTCTACCAGTATGCGGCATTGCAGCCACAAGCGTAGCCCCCTCAAGTTCCTCAACCACATCAAAACCGGTAGATGATGGAGAACCAAGTTTGAAATTTACCTCTACCATACGTTCTCCGGAACGCAGCTCATTACGTAACAGCGGTGCATTGACACTGTGTACACTCCGATCCCACTTCCCAGGAACCAGTGTGACATAACGTTTTTTTACCTCGCGCTGTCTAAACTGCTCATGCAGGTTTCTTAAGGCGGCACGACGCTTAGCAATTATAATACAGCCAGAGGTTTCCTTATCGAGACGATGCGCAAGTTCCAAAAAACGGTACTCCTGTCTTAAGGCTCGTACAGCCTCGATAAGCCCAAATTCAATACCGCTACCTCCGTGTGCGGCTAAACCTGCCGGTTTATCAATAACAAGGAGCTCTTCATTTTCAAAGAGAATACGAGAATTTAGATCCTGTACAAGATGCAAATTGGAGGATGGAATATAAGTTGCACCTTCCTTAACATGAACAGGAGGGATCCTGACGACATCACCTAAAAGCAGCTTGTAAGATGGCTCACAACGCTTTTTATTACAGCGCACTTCTCCACGTCTTAGAATGCGATAAATCATACTGCGAGGAACACCTTTTAGAATTCTTAAAAGATAGTTATCAAGACGCTGTCCGGCATCATCCTCTTCAATCGTATGATAAGTTACACCCTGTTTTATTTCCTGTGATTCTGACATCTTGCAACCTCTGTTTTTCCTCCCATTTTACAGAAAACTTTCTTTCAAAAAAACCAAAGATTGTTCTTTTCTTCGCAACACCTCAAAACTTCTCCATCAAACTGCCTATTCTCCTGTAGGGTAATATATCAACTGTGTTCACAGAATTGAAACGCTAGTTTCATGTTCTTAAACTTTGCAAAAGCACTTATTTTTCAAAAAAACTGTGTCAAAAAACAAGCAACTTACCACAATATGTGGCATAATAAAGTGTGCAGTGTACGATAATCGCCTTTATCATGATTTCTACCTGCATTGCTGATTTCATTTCTGCAAGGGATGCCTTGCGTTTTCAGTGTGGTGATGCATGTGCATAAACTGCAACATAACCAAGACCTGAGAATAAAGATATGACATCGTGGTGTCTGTAATTTGACCCCGCTTTCAAGGAAGTTATGGCGCGTCGATTACAGATTTTTAAAAACTTGTTCTAATACAGGGGCTCGGCGATGTGGCCGAATGAGAGCCCTCGTTGAGTTTTTGTATTTTTAGAACCTTTTTTAAGGAAATATTTCTCGTGAAGAGAATGCTAATTAACGCAACACAGTTAGAAGAAATACGTGTTGCCTTAGTCGATGGTCAGAAGCTGTATGATCTAGACATTGAATCCCCACAGCATGCAAACAAAAAGGCCAATATCTACAAGGGAACAATTACTCGTATTGAACCTAGTTTAGAAGCGGCTTTTGTTGATTATGGTGTTGATCGTCATGGTTTTCTCCCACTTAAGGAAATTGCCAAGGAATACTATCCAGAAGGCACCAATTTCAGCGATCATGCCCAGATGCGTTCTGCCATTAAGGAAGGACAGGAAGTTATCGTTCAGATTGAAAAAGAGGAAAGGGGCCTTAAAGGTGCTGCCTTAACCACTTTTGTCTCTCTGGCCGGAAGCTACCTCGTACTTATGCCAAACAACCCACGTGCCGGTGGCATCTCAAGACGTATTGAAGGTGATGATCGAACTGAACTTAAGGCTGCCCTTAAAGGACTGACTGTTCCTGAAGGTATGGGTGTCATCGTCCGTACTGCAGGTGTCGGAAAAAGTTCCGAAGAGTTAGAATGGGATCTCTACATTCTGACTAAACTGTGGGAGATGATTAAAGAGGCATCTGAGAGCCGCAAGGCTCCATTCCTTATTCATCAGGAGTCTAACATTGCCTTACGCGCTATACGTGACTATTTAAGACCAGATATTGGCGAAATTTTGGTTGACAGTGAGGAAGCCTACAAACAGATCCTCCATTATATCAATTTGGTTCGTCCTGAGTTTTCATCAAAGGTCCACTTATACAACGGTGATATTCCTCTATTTTCAAAATTCCAAATTGAAAGTCAGATTGATACCGCATATCGCCGTGAAGTAAGACTGCCATCAGGTGGAGCTATAGTTATCGACCCCACAGAGGCTTTAACCTCAATCGATGTGAACTCGGCCAAAGCCACCAAGGGCGGCGATATCGAAGAAACAGCCCTGCAGACAAATATTGAGGCAGCAGAGGAAATTGCAAGACAATTACGTTTAAGAGATGTTGGTGGACTTGTGGTTATCGATTTTATCGATATGACACCGCTTAAAAATCAGCGTGAAATTGAAAACAGAATGCGTGAGGCGGTAAGACAGGATCGCGCCCGTATTCAGTTCTCAAAACTCTCTCGCTTTGGGCTTTTGGAAATGTCTCGCCAAAGACTGCGGCCTTCTCTTGAAGAAAGCAGTTCACACGTCTGTCCAATGTGTAACGGTCAGGGTACATGCCGTGATTCTCAATCATTAGCCTTAACCATTTTAAGACTGATTGAGGAAGAAGCACACAAGGAAAATGCAGGTGATGTCTTTGCTATTGCTTCTGTTGAAGTTGCCACCTTTATTCTGAACGAAAAACGCGCTGCTTTGGCTGCAATTGAAGAACGTACTAAAACGCGTATTACCATTGTTCCTGAAAAAACCTATATGCCACAGGAATATCAGGTCAACCGCTGTATACAGACACCAACAGCCAAAGAAAGTGAAATTCACTCTTTAGAGGTATTACGCGACCTTGAGAAAGAAACTAGGGAAAAAGCTGAAAATTTTTTAGAGAATCCTCTGCTGCAGAAAGTGGTTCAAAACGTCGGGATCAGCAGTTCTGAGGACACTCCAGCCATCAATAGAGATGTGATTACCTCCAATATTACTCTCAACAATGTTCCAAAACCAAAGGGGACAAAGTCAGTAAAGGCAGATGAGGAAAAAGAGGAACAGGGCTCTATTTTAGGTTCTATTAAATCATTCTTCGGCAGTATCTTTGGTTCTAAAACTGAAGAAATTAAGGATGAAGTCGACAAAGATAAGAACAAAAAAGGTCAGAAAAAAGGGCGTCCAAGGACTCGTGCCGAAAAACCTGAAAATGGCAGTAAAAAACACACGAGACAGTCCAAAAATGCCAAAGGGCCGAATACCAAGGCAGATAAAACTGACAAGGCTGAAGGAAGTACTACGCGCAAAAAAAGCGAGAAAACAGACAAAGAAACAGTAACCTCATCAACTGAGTCCAAAACTCGCAGTACACGTGCTCATAAAACCAAAAGTGCTGATGAAACTGTCAAAAAGGAACCACGTAAAACTAAAACTAAAACAGCCGAAGGCAGAAAAGCCAAAGAAGCGACAGTCTCCACAGAATCAACACGTTCAAAAAAGGTATCTGCTCCTGTAGAAAAAAAGCTCCTGGAAGTTCCTCCATACGAACACAAGGATATGATCTTTACAGAAGAAGGTGCCATGCAGGGCGATGATTATCAGGTAGGCTTTGAAAACGTTCCAAATGGACGTGGCTATGACAATGGAATGTCCTTTGAGTTATCAGGAAAGGCTGGAGGTCTTAAAGATACCGAACTATTCGGAGTAGAAGGTATTTCTGAGCCAACTGTTTCTGACGTTGACTACAGTAATGTGCCAACAGGTCGTTCCTATGATAACGGTACTGACTTTGAAAAATGTGACCGTGCAGGAGGCCTTAACGGCAGAACTTCCATGTCAGCCACCAAAATGATTGATACTCAAAGACCAAGTGATCCGTTTATTGAGTAACTAATCGGTAACCCTGTGATAAAACACAAATTTTATCGTCAATCATTGGTAAAAATTATAGCCGGCTTTAGCCGGCTTTTTAATTTACCCTAAAATATAAAGCATAAAATTTATTACACTGAAAATACTGTAATTATGGATAAATCATTACTACCTAATATTTACGAATTTGTCTCCAAGACCTATCCTTTCACGTTATTAAGCGAGTTTGAAAGAGATATCATGGCTACCAAAATCAAGATAAATTATTATAAAAAAGATGAAGTGCTTGAAAACGACAGCATAACCGGAGTTGGTTTGTTCATGATCCGTACCGGACTTGTGGAAACTCGTAATACTGAAGATAATTCACTGCATGGTCGGTTCAGTATGGGCGATATCTTTGGTTTTTCGCTGATGGAAAAAGAAGGCAAAAGTCATTATAAGGTAATATTTTTAGAAAACACACTCCTCTACCTTTTACCTAAAAGTGTGCTTAATTATCTTATTGCCAAGAATTCTACCATAGGTACCTATTTGAATTCAAAAGAGTGGGTGCGTCTTTCGTCCTCACATCATTATGCCGATGAACACAACAACGAACAAACCGGCAAAACCGTAGCCATGATTGCAAGTCATGATCTATCCTTGGTCAGTCCTGACGACGATATTAAAAAAACAGCACTCAGTATGGAACAGCATAACTCAGATATTTCTTTGGTAATGGAAGACAACAATCTTGTGGGGATTGTAACCAAATCAGATATTACGCTTAAGGCTGTAGCCAGAGGTCTTGAATTGAACAAACCAATCTCCACAATCATGACGCGCTCGGTAAAAACCATTAATTCACATCAGTCACTTTTCGATGCCATTGAAATGATGATTATGTATGATGTTAAGAATCTTCCGGTTTTAGATGAGGGCAAAGTATTCGGAACAGTTTCCACTACTTCTCTCATGCGCAATTCAAAACTACAGTGCATCTACCTATCTCATGAAATTCTGCAATGTCATGAGATCACAAGACTTATTGAACTTTCATCCCAAAAACAGGAAATTTTTGAAACCCTGGTCAAGACGAATGTTAAACCACATACTATCCAAAAAATCATGAGTCACATTGCTGATAATTTTGCACAGGTTCTATTGCAAATGGGTGAACAGAAATTTGGCACCCCACCCTGCAAATATGCTTTCGTTGCGGCAGGATCACAGGCACGTTCCGAGGTGCAATTTCTCTCCGATCAGGATAACTGTATCATTACTGCGACACAAATTGACGACACACAAAGGCAGTATTTTGAACAGCTAGCATCATTTGTGAATGATAACCTCGATAAATGTGGTTATCCATTATGTGACGGCAATTATATGGCAAAAAATCCACGCTGGCTACAAAGCCTTGAAACCTTCAAAAAATATTATGATGAATGGATCTTAAACAATAGTGAAGACGCACTACTGTCCGGCTCGGTATTTTTAGATATGCGAACTCTCTACGGGGATACCAATCTGGTTAAGGATCTAAGAGAACATCTCATTAAAAGAGCCCGAAGCAATACAAGATTTATGGCAACTCTAATGAAAATATCAGCGGCAGTTGCCCCACCCGTGGGTACCTTCCGCCAGTTTGTGCTAACCAAAGATGGAGACAATAAGCCTTATCTTAACATCAAAAAGCAGGCTATCAACCTTATCATTGAAATGGCTAGACTCTATGCTATAGCCGCCGGTTCTACAAGTGTAGACACATACGAAAGGCTGCAGAGCGCCTACAAAGCCAATCTCATCAAGGAAGAAAACTATAAAGAACTTACTGAGGCTTATACATTCTTAAATTATGTGCGCTTTAATCACCAGTTGCAGGCACTGCATAACCATGAAGAACTTTCCAATCATATTGTGCCAAAAGAGCTATCACAATTTGAAAGGAATCATCTGCGCGATGCTTTTGTCATTATTGCCAAACATCAAAAAGGTGCGCTAATGCATTTTTCACACTCACTTGGAGTATAAAACATGTGGTTGAGACGATTGTTTGATCCGGTACTAAAACACCAGCATGCGTGTCATTGCTTTCTTGAAAAAGGCTGCCCCGCAGAATTAAAAAAATACTATGAAAAAAACTTACCATTATCTTCAGCAAAGGTAAAGGATCACAAGATAGTGTCTATTGATTTTGAAACCACCGGTATTGATCCTGCTAATGACTATATTCTTAGTATCGGAGGAATTGAGATCATCGACCTTACAATCGACTTTTCAACTTCATTTCATTATTATGTCAACAATTCAGCACACATTAAAGAGGATTCAGCCATAATCAATCAAATCACACCTGAAATATTGTCAAATGGCAAAGAACCATATCAAGGAATCATTGAATTATTAGATAGACTTGCAGGAACAATTGTACTGACACATTGCAAATTCATTGAAATGAATTTTATCAAAGAAGCGCTGAACCTAAAAAAAAATGCGCCACTCCCCTTTCTAATCTTCGATACCATGGGCCTAGAACGCAGCTTACACCGTAATGAAAATAATCTTGATGTAACTTTAAGCACCATCAGACAAAGACGGGGACTGCCTGAATATACAGCACACAATGCCCTGGTTGACAGTCTTGCAACAGCAGAAGTGTTTTTAACACAAGTAAAAGATATATTTGGAGATACCGAGGCCACTGTACTTGAATTATACAGACGCTCTTAATGTAAACAAAAAGAGCCTTCCATTTTGGAAAGCCCTTTAAATCACATAAAGTAACTCAAAAGATTAGGCGTTTAAAGCAGCCTTTGCCTGCTCAGCAATACACTTAAAAGCCTCTTTATCATTGATAGCAAGATCAGATAAAACTTTACGATCAATTTCAATATTAGCCTTCTTAAGACCGTTAATTAACTGACTATAGGAAAGATCATGCTGACGAGCGGCGGCATTGATACGAACAATCCATAAAGCACGGAATTGACGTTTCTTCTGTCTACGATCGCGATAAGCATACTGTCCAGCCTTAGTTACAGCCTGAACGGCAACACGATATGTGCGACTTCTAGCACCCTGATAACCTTTTGCTGCCTTAAGAACCTTCTTGTGACGAGCATGGGCGGTAACACCACGTTTAACTCTAGCCATTTGTCATTCTCCTCAAACTATGCATAAGGTAACTGACGGGCAAGTGCACGTAAGTTACAGGTCTTAACACAAACCATCTTGCGTAACATGCGTTTACGCTTTGAGGTTTTCTTGGTTAGGATGTGACGAAGGTTCTGGTGACGGCACTTAAAGTGTCCGCTACCGGTTTTTTTGAAGCGCTTAGCAACGCCTCTATCGGTCTTCATTTTGACCTTGACTTTACTAGCCATTATTTACTCCGCATTAATGCTTATATAACACGTTACAGGAGCTACAAAAGCAGACTTTAATCCCTGCAACTATTTCTTTTTTGGGGCTAAAACCATAGTAGCCTGTCTACCTTCAACTCGTGAGGCTGACTCTACAGTAGCTATACCCTTTTCGACGCATAGATCATTTTCTACACGTTTGAGAACATCAAGGCCTAAAGACTGATGTGCCATTTCACGACCGCGATAGCGCAAAGTAACTTTAGCCTTATTGCCCTCTTCCAAGAAACGGATCAGGTTGCGTAGTTTAACCTGATAATCCGCTTCATCTGTTCCAGGACGGAATTTTATTTCCTTTACCTGAACAATCTTTTGCTTCTTATTCTTCTGATCTTTACTCTTCTGATAAAGATACTTGCCATATTCAATAAGCTTACAAACAGGTGGCTCAGCATTAGGACTGATTTCCACAAGATCAATATTCTGCTCTTGTGCCATCTTTATTGCCTCGGCTGTTGGCATAACCCCGATCAAATCGTTGTCAGCATTCAACACACGCACTTCTTTACATCTGATATCACTGTTAATCCGGTTTTTCTGTAAAGTTTTACCGGTCTTTCTATTGTTGTTTATAGCAAATACTCCTATACAAATTAAATCTCAAAAGACTAAGCAAACTAGTCTTTATCCTGAGCCTCAGAACGTGACTTCTCAATTTCCACATCTGCATCAGGCATATTTTTGCGCTGTATAATATCTGATTTTACAAGATTTATCAAGTCCTCTATGCACATGCTTCCCAAATCTGCACCTTTTCGGGTACGTACAGCAACTTTGCCCTGTTCCGCCTCCCGAGCACCACAGACTAAAAGATATGGAATATGCATCAACGTATGCTCTCTTATCTTAAAGCCAATCTTATCATTACGGATGTCATAGCGGGCACGCAGTCCTTCTTCATCAAGTCTCTTGGCCACTTTAACAGCATAATCGGCCTGATCATCTGTGATGGACATTACCATGGCCTGACATGGGGATAACCAGGTTGGAAATGAACCGGCATACTCCTCTGTTAAAACACCAATAAAACGCTCTAAGGATCCTAACATGGCACGATGAATCATGACAGGGACATGCTCCTGATTATCCTCACCGATATATGCAGCACCAAGACGCCCTGGCAGAGAAAAATCCAACTGCACGGTACCGCACTGCCAAGCGCGCCCCAAAGAATCGTGCAGAGTAAACTCAATCTTAGGACCATAGAAGGCACCTTCACCAGGTTGCAGTTCATACTCTAAATGGTTTGACTCTAAGGCTTCAACTAAGTCTTTTTCAGCCTTATCCCAAATTTCATCAGAACCAATTCGTTTCTCTGGACGGGTAGAGAGCTTAATATCAACATCATGGAAGTTAAACACATCATAAACGTCATAGACCATATGAATGCATTCTGTAACTTCCTCTAAGATCTGACTCTCCGTACAAAAGATATGAGCATCATCCTGCTCAAAACCACGAACACGCAAAAGTCCATGCAGGGAACCAGAAGGTTCATTACGATGATCTTTTCCAAATTCAGCCATTCTGATTGGTAAATCGCGATAGGATCTTGTTCTTGAGTTGAAAATCTGAATTGCACCCGGGCAGTTCATAGGCTTAATGGCATAATCACGATTCTCAGACTGGGTAGTAAACATGTTTTCTGCGTATTTATCCCAATGTCCTGAACGCTCCCATAGTACCCTATCCATGATCTGAGGAGTATTAACCTCAATATAGTGATACTTATGAAGCATATCACGCATGAAATTCTCAACTATTCTATATATAGTCCAGCCATCGTTATGCCAAAATACCAAGCCCGGAGCCTCCTGCTGGAAATGAAAGAGGTCAAGTTTCTTGCCTAAGACACGGTGATCGCGTTTGGCTGCCTCTTCACGGCGCTTGAGATAAACCTTAAGTTCATCCTTGGTGGCAAAAGCACAACCATAAATACGCTGTAGCATTTTATTCTTAGAATCACCTCTCCAATAAGCACCAGCAAAGTGAGTCAGTTTAAAATGCTGACAGAAGGACATATGAGGCACGTGTGGTCCACGACACATGTCAATATATTCGTTATGATGATAAAGGCCAATACTCTTGTCATCCTTAGAAATATTCTCTTCTAATATCAGTTTCTTATATGGTTCATTTCGTGATGAAAAAGTATCATAGGCTTTCTGCCAGTCAACAACTTCCTTGATAACCTGATAATCTGTTTTAGCAAGTTCATGCATTCTAGCATCTAAGGCTTCTAGATCTTCGGCAGTTAATTTATGCTCAATGTCAACGTCATAATAAAAACCATTGTCAATAACAGGGCCGATAGCCATTTGTGTTTCAGGCCAAAGCTGTTTTATCGCATGCCCCAAAAGATGAGCGCATGAATGACGAATGATCTCAATTCCCTCTTTATCCTTAGGAGTAATAATTGAGACTTCAGCATCCTGGCTTATTAAGTCACAAGCATCATGCAATTCACCATTAACCTTACCAGCAACACAATTTCTTGCAAGTCCAGGCCCGATACTAGCTGCTAAATCGAAAATAGAAACTGGCTTATCAAATTCTTTGATATCACCATTAGGAAGTGTAATTTTTGGCATTTTCTAAACCCCGATGCATACTGTGCATCTCAAGGCTCCATGTAATAAAAAAAGAAAACTTCATTTATGACTATTCTTGCACTACTCGACAAGACCTTGCATAAAAGAAGAGACCGCACGTAATTATCCGCTACTTGTATGCATTATGCAATACCAAAAGTAAACCATCACTTGGTGAATAATAAGGAACCCAATTTTTACTTATTTTTTTATTTTAAACTGTTGAAATTTAATTTTTAATTGCTATAATAGGTCACATTCCGCGTCGTTAGCTCAGCTTGGTTAGAGCATCACCTTGACATGGTGGGGGTCGGTGGTTCGAGTCCACTACGACGCACCATCT
>CACYBT010000269.1 GCA_902772715.1 uncultured Succinivibrio sp. | reverse complement strand
TATAAATGAAGGATCTTTAACTAGTATTAATTCAGTGCAAATGATGTTTGCTCTTTTGCAGATGGAGCTAGCCAAAGATCATAAGGATAATGCCAAATCCTTAATTGATAATGTAAAGAGTAATCAGGAGATTTCCAAAAAATATGCCGATGTTATTGCTCAGTTAAATGGTTTAGACAAGGATGTTTTAGCTAAGTTTAAATTTCCTAATAAAGTAGAAGAGCTTAATGCGAAACTTGCTGATAGTCAGACTGTTATTGAAAATTATAAGGAAGTTATTGCTAAGGCAAAAGATGGTAATCAACCTTCAGTAGGTTTTGGTATTTACGGAAAATTATATGCCTTAAACGATGACGCGTACAATAAATTCCGTGACATTGTAAAAAGTGCAGGAAAAGATAATTTTGCCGATTTTATGCGTGGTGATGACAATAAGCATTTTATGTATGAGCTAGAAGGCGGTTTAAAGGAGATTGAACGTTATCAACACTACTGTCAGGTTATGCGCGATGCTATTAGCATCGGTTTACCTGGTTCTTTTATGGATGGTGCCATGGATGATAAGACATTACAGAGAATGGTATCAAGTTTACAGGGATTACAAGAAGAATATGGTACTAGAAACCAGACACTGATGGTTCAGATTCAGGACATGCTTGGTCAGTACAATGCTAACCTTCAGGGCGCAAATTCCGCTGTTCAGCAGTCTAACAATGTTCTGCAGTCTTTGTCCAAAGCCGGATAATAAATAATTCTCGAATGCTTAAGCTCCATTTGTACCGATGGGGCTTTTTTGCCCAAAAACTTACAACTTTTGGGCAATCTGACTAATAACGCTGAAAGTGATAAGAGACAAAGTTTAGCCTGCAAAAAAATCATTAGCAAAAACCAGAGTTTTGAGATCCGTCCATAAACTTATCATGCTACAGTTGTGCACTCATTGAGAAGTCATGACATATCTATGATCTAATTATAAATAAATTCATCATTTTTGTGCTTGCTATTGCCTGAACTTCCTTTGTTCAGCGCCTGTATTCTTCCCCCCATTCTTTATGCATCAGCTCTTACTCAAAAATTAGATAAAATTTTGCACGACTTTTTTTTCTAATCAGTTCCTATCTGAAACCATTTTTTTTGTATAAATGCTCGTTTTGCAGTTTATAAACTAAAGAACTATGTAAATATTAGGTATGAACTTTAAAATATCTATGTGAAAAACAAGAGATCTTTGAAAAAAGTTTTAAGCTGGTCAAAAAAAATGCAATAAATTTATATAAAGTAGATGCAAAGAACATATAAAAATATTAGATAATAGTTTCAGATACAGAGGATACAGTCCTAAAGATTTTTTTTGTTATTTATAGGTGAATATTATGTCAGAAAATTTTAATGTTGCTAATTCTGTTAAGGTTGGTGAAGTTTCTTTAATAAATATAAATTCAATGCAAATGATGTTTGCTCTTATGCATATGGATCTTGCTAAGGAACATAAGAATAATGCTAAGGGGCTCATTGAGCAGGTTAAGGCAAATCAGGATAAATCTAAGGAATATGCAACGTTAATTTCCGATATTAACGCTGTTCTAGGAACTGATGATGGCGAGAGTGCACAAAAATCACGCGCAACTAAATTAGCCTCATTAAAAGACCGTTGTGTTGATCTTGGTATTCCATCAGACTCCAGTTACTTTAGTGGTAAAACCTCCCTGGCTGAAGGACAGAAACTTGTTCAATCCTTACAGGGCTTACAGGAAGAGTACGGTACTAAAAATCAGACTATTATGGTGCAGATTCAGGATATGTTAGGTCAGTACAATGCTAATTTGCATGGTGCCAACTCCGCTGTCCAACAGTCCAACAATGTTTTGCAGTCCTTGGCCAAGGCTGGATAATATTATATGCAACAGCAACAGGGCTCATCTTCCGATGGGCCTTTTTTCTGTGCTCAGCATAAGTAGTGGAATCTTATTCCTAATCACTATAGAATTGAGCTTTCTGATTGATTTTTTTTACTTTTTTTTGATGAATTATTTCGTTATCGGTGCCATGTTCCATTTTTAAAGGAGAATAACCATGGGATACTTATATCTTGCTTTGGCAATTTTCTTTGAATTGGTAGGAACAGTCTTTTTAAAGCTTTCAGATGGAATGTCACATATTGGTTATACCATCTCAACATTTGTAGCATACGGAATTTGTTTTGTTGTTTTTTCTTTGTCTTTAAAGACGGTTCCTCTTAACATTGCTTATGCTACCTGGTCCGGAGTTGGAGTAATTTTTGCGGCACTTTTATCTTTTGTGTTATTTCACGAAAGTATTTCTATTCCATCTGCATTAGGGATCCTGCTGATTGTCATTGGTGTCATTCTCTGTCATATGTTCTAAAATACCTAAATCATAATGATTATTTTCTCATATTTTAAATAAAGACTCCTCTCACTAGTTCCTTTAAGCGCCTTAACAGCAATTATACCTAGGTTATGAAAACAGAGGTTGGTCGCAGGAATATAATGAAGCTGTTGCAACCTAAGATGGTTTTATACGCATTCTTGTGAAGTTCATAACAATTGATATGATTTACAGTGC
>CACYBT010000268.1 GCA_902772715.1 uncultured Succinivibrio sp. | reverse complement strand
ATTCTAGTCTGCTTTTTCTTTATTATCAACTAAATACTTTAATTAAACCTCTTTATTTTTCTTTTATACTGCGATACAATCTTATACCGTAGATATGGAGGGAATATCATGGCATATTTAAGCAAACGTAAACATAATGAGTCCACGTATTTATACGCCTGTGAGGACTATACTGATCCTGTAACAAAGAAAAGAGGTAAAACTCAGAAATATCTCGGTAAAATTATATCTAACATTTGTCACTTTTCTGATGAAGCTGTTAACTGGTCTGAATTGTTTATCGGAACTGATTTTGAGGAACAGTACTGGCGTTGGCGTAAATATCAGGCGGCTCAAACCTCTCCTAATACTGATGAACTTATATCCCTTAATCAGATATTAAATTGTATTGATAAGAACGCGGGGATTGATTTATTATGCAATTCTCAGGCAAAACGTCTAGAACTTACAGATCTTCTCTCACAAGTATTCGGTTCAGAACTTTCCTGCAGGATCCTTACTCTAGTCTTTTTCTGCGCACGTGGCAAACGAGAACCTCTTTACTCTGCATCAATTTGGTCTAAAGATGAAATACTCCCAGCAGAAGATTTAACTGAAAATGATATTGCAAAAACCTTAGCAGATATCAGCCCAAGTCAGATTTTACAGTTTCAGTCTATGTGGCTTAAGAAATTCCCTCGTGAAGACAATCTGTCTTTAGATATTACTTCTGTTTCAAGTTATTCCCGTGAAATTGCTGACGTTATGTGGGGATATAACCGTGACCGGGAGAACCTTCCTCAAATCAATTTGCTGATGATGATAAGCATGTCCAGCAAACTCCCCGTATGGCATGAAATCCTCCCCGGTGCAATCAGTGATATATCTACTGTTGAAGATACCTTTAAGCTTCTCCATGATCTAGGTGACTCTCCTCGTAATATCGTGTTTGATAGAGGTTTTGCCAGTGCCTACAATTTTGCTATTCTTCATAAATACAAATGTAAGTATACATGCGGTATTCCCTATCATAATTTCCAGGAACTGCTGCAGGAGGCAAAGGAGCTTTATAATTCCGGTGAATTTCTAAAGCCTGAAAACATTTTATCCGACTATGAGTTTAACAATGCTCCTATATCCTGTGTCACTCTTATCCGCTCTATTGGAGGTCATAGAGTTTACGACCACATGTTTTATACAGACTATTTCGTAACCAAAGATCTTAATGAGATAACCCGCAGGGTAAAAAGGGTTCATGACAAACTAAAAAAGGAACTGCCGATTACAGATCCTGTTGATGAGATAATCGCTTCAACCTGCTTTGTCGTAAAGAAAACACCTAAGAGAGGTCTGACCATTAAGTCTCTTCCTGAGAAAATACAGGATTTAATGGAAGTAAGTTCGGGATTTTTTACTATCCGCACTAATGTCTTTAAAGATCCCAAAGAAGCCTTGCGTTACAGTTCTTTAAGAGACGGAGTTGAAAAAAGGTTCGATGATCTGAAGAATCAGGAGGATATGAAAAGATTACGCATCCATACATCCCACAATATGCGCTCAAGAATATTTATCCAGTTCCTAGCACAAATCCTAAGATGTGATGCTCTAAACCAACTAGAGAATTCAAAAGAACACGACACTAGGCTGAAGACTGTAAATGACATTTATATGGCTATAGAATCTTTGAGACTAGTAAAAGTTGACAGTCATAGAGCCTTCTATAAATATCCAACCAAGATGCAGCAGTCAGTTATTAGAATGTTCTCTATACCAACTGACAACTCGAAATGGTCTAAAAATTGTAAAAGAGAATTGACTGATTGCGATACAACAATTTAGAATTTACGTTAGAAAATAGCTCAAAGAACTGATAATGGTTCATGGCTCTTGATATCATAAGGAATTAACACTATGTTTTGGGGCATGATTTATTGAGAACGATTTTCTACGATTTCTACCATGCGGAATAAAAAAAACAATCAATTGTAAAAGAAAATATAACAAATGTGACTTTTGTAGATTTTCTAAAACATAAAAGAGCTTAACTTTTGAAATAACAGATAAAAAAAACTATATTTGTACTTATATAGTTAAAAGGGTACCATTCCCTTTACTATATGAAATACATTTAGAAATATACGTATTATCTAACACATGAGGAAGTTAAGACATGTCTAGAAAGGAACATGATTTTATAGGTGAACTCGAACTGTCTGATGATGTTTATTATGGCGTACAGACCTATCGTGCACTCAATAATTTTAAGATGACCGGTCACAGATTTAAGGATTATCCTTTTTTTGTCAAAGCATTTGCTCAGATCAAAAAATCCGCCTGCCTTGCTAATGCTGAAGTTGGTGTTCTAGATGAAAATATAGCCAATGCTATGGCAGCAGCCTGCGATAAAATTATTGCAGGAGAATACCAAAATCAATTTGTGGTGGATATGATTCAGGGCGGTGCCGGTACCTCCACAAATATGAATATGAATGAAGTGGTGGTTAATCTTGCCTTGGAGTCTCAGGGCCATAAGAAAGGTGAGTATCAGTATATTCATCCAAATGATCATGCCAATTTAGGACAAAGTACCAATGATACATACCCATCTTCCATCAAGGTAGCCTCGGTTTACTATCTTAACGAACTTCTTGACAAACTGGAGTGGTTTTCAGGACTTCTGCGCACAAGAGCCAAGGAATTCAAGGATATTATCAAGATGGGTAGAACCGAGCTCGAGGATGCCGTACCAACTACTCTAGAAAATACGTTTAATGCCTTTGGCTCATTTGTAGATTCCGATATGGAAAACATAAAAAAGGCTCGGGATCTTATGACTGTGCTCAATATGGGAGCCACAGCTATCGGTACTGGCATTAACTGTCATCCTGACTACAGCAAGACCGTATTAAAGAAACTTAAGGAAGTGACTGGTATTACCTTTACCAACGCCAAGGATTTAATTGCTGCTACTCAGGATACTGCCGACTATGTAACCGTTAGTGCTGCCTTAAGAACTCTTGCAGTCCATTTAATCAAGATTGCCAATGATCTGCGTCTTATGAACTCAGGTCCACGTTGCGGTCTAGGCGAGATTGAACTGCCTAAGAAACAGCCAGGCTCCTCGATTATGCCAGGCAAGGTAAATCCAGTTATCTGTGAAGTGACACTTGAGGCCTGTTACCAGGTTATGGGTAACGATCTTACGGTCACATTATGTGCTCAGCGTGGTGAATTTGAATTGAATGCTGTAGAACCAGGTATTGCCTATGCTTTGTTCAACTCTATGAACCTCATAACTAATGCGGTAACCACTATTGGTGAGTATGCCGTAAAAGATCTTGTTCCAAGAACAGCGGATTGTTTGAAGTCTGTCATGAATTCCGTAGGAATTGTTACTGCTTTTAATCCATATCTTGGTTATGAAAAATCAGCATCCATCGCCAAGGAAGCCCTTACTACAGGAAAGGCTGTAGGAGATATATGTCTAGAAAGAGGATACATGCAGAAGGAGGAAATTGACCGTATCCTTGAACCTAAGAATATGCTAAATCCAAGTATGACCAAAAAACGCTAGACTAGCTGTTTTTTTTGATTAAGGAGATGTTAACCTATGCTAATTCTTGAAATTATTATATTGTTGGGGGCTATTTTTTTAGGTGTGCGCCTCGGAGGCATAGCCATCGGTTATGCCGGAGGACTTGGCGTTATTCTCTTGACCTTATGTGGCTTACAGGCTGGCAATATACCATGGGATGTTATCCTTATCATTATGTCAGTGATTGCTGCGATTACTGCCATGCAGGAAGCCGGAGGTCTTGACTACCTTGTGATGCTGGCCTCTAAGGTTCTGCGCAGTCATCCAAAGCATATCAACTTCCTAGCTCCTGCTGTAACTTGGTTACTGACAGTTTTTGCTGGAACAGGTCATACGGCCTTTTCAATGATCCCTGTGATAACTGAAGTGGCCAAGGGGGAAAATATCAGACCTTGTGTTCCACTGTCAATTGCTGTCGTGGCCTCGCAGATTGCCATTACCGCCTCACCTGTTTCGGCAGCTGTGGTGTTTATGGCATCAGATCTGGCCTTAGGTGGACTTGGTATATCGTATCCAATTCTGCTTTTGATCTGGATCCCAACAACTTTTCTAGGTTGTATGCTGACTGCTCTAGTGATGAATTTTATCTGCAATATGGATTTGTCAAAAGATCCTGTTTATCTTGATCGTCTTGAGAAAGGACTCGTAGATAAGGCAGTTCATCACGAGGATAAAAAACTTAAACCACATGCCAAGCGTTCGGTGTTGATCTTTATGATTGGTGTGATTGCGGTAGTGTTCTATGCGTCGGCTATCAGTAAGAATGTCGGACTTATAAAACCTAGCGTTATTGTCGGCTATGAAAATGTTTATCAGAGTACAGATGCTACAACCTTTGAAAAACTTTCAACAGAGCAGAAACTTGAAGTTAAGGATGCTAATGATGGTAAGGGACCATATGTTGCTCAACCAAAGAAAGTATTGGCTTTGACTCGTGATAATGCCATCATTTCCTTTATGATGATGATTGCTACGGCTATTGTAGTGCTATGTAAGGTGGAGGTCGGCAATCTTGCCGGAACATCTACGTTCAAGAGTGGCATGACGGCCTGTGTCTGTGTGCTTGGTGTGGCTTGGCTTGGTGATACTTTTGTTTCCAACCATACTGCTGAAATCAAGAATCTGGCTGTAGATTTCGTCAAGGCTTATCCTCCGGTACTGGCTGTGGCTCTGTTTTTGGCCAGTATGCTGCTGTACTCACAGGCTGCTACGGCCAAGGCACTTATTCCAACGGTGATTGCTGCTTTGGGTATGACCTCAACCAATAATGGTGATGCTTATATTCTAGTGGCTTCATTTGCCGCAGTCTCTGCACTTTTTGTACTGCCAACCTATCCAACCCTGTTAGGTGCAGTGCAGATGGATGATACCGGATCTACTAGGATCGGAAAGTATGTGTTTAATCATCCTTTCTTTATTCCAGGTGTCTTAGCCATTGGCTTTACCGTGGCTTTAGGCTTTGTTGTGGCTCCGATTATGATTTAGTTGAGCCTATGAATAGAGTACCCGTTCTTAGGAGCGGGTATTTTGAGGCAACTGTCTTTAACTGGATAAAGAACTTGTTTTTGCAAAGTGTGAGGCTGAGTATTAACAGGAGAATAATAGAGAACAAGGGATAAATTTTACGAAATTAGAATTATTTCACTACACAATTCTTTAGATATTTTGTATAATAAGGTAAATTAATCGGTTTCGGCATTGGGTCGGGACTTTTAACTTAGGGACAGTGCTGTTTAGAGGCTGGTCAAGGAAAAAAATGAGTAACGATATTGAATCACGCGTAAAAAATGTTATTGCTACCACTTTAGGTGTTAAAGAGGACGAAGTAACTGAGAATTCTAACTTTGTGAATGATCTTGGTGCTGATTCTCTAGATACTGTAGAGCTTGTTATGGCATTAGAGCAGGAATTTGACTGCGAAATCAGAGAAGAAGATGCTGAGAAAATCAATACCGTAAAAGCTGCTATCGATTATATCAAAGAGAATTACAAGGCTTAATTGACCTTTGTAATTTAAAGATGGAAGTTCCATCTTCTTTTAAAGTTGCTTAACTTACAAGATTGGAGATGAATTTCATCTCCTTCTTTTTTTTAAAAACTGTATTTATACTCAATTAGAGATTTCGGAGAACAAAGTGCAAGGACGTAGAGTCGTAGTTACAGGCTTGGGACTTTTAAGTCCTGTGGGAATCAACCTCGAGGAATCCTGGAAAAACCTGGTGTCAGGTAAAAGTGGGATCTGTGCTATAGAGCATTTTGATACTACTAATTTTACTGTGAAGATTGCAGGTCTTGTTAAGAATTTTGATCCTGAGCAGTGGGGATTGTCTTCAAAAGACTGCCGTAAGATGGATGCCTTTATTCAGTATGGTATTGCTGCAGGCCTTATGGCGATTGATGATGCCAAACTTGAAATTAATGAAGATAATGCTCCAAGAATCGGTACCATGATTGGGTCTGGTATTGGAGGACTTACCTTTATCGAAAAGAATATCAATAGTCTTGCCGAACGTGGTCCTAAAGGTATAAGTCCTTTCTTTGTTCCATCTACGATTATCAATATGGTTTCAGGACAATTGTCCATTCTAAAAGGTCTTAAGGGACCAAATCTTTCCATGGTTACTGCTTGTGCTACTGGAACACATGCTATCGGATTGTCGGCACGTCTTATTGCCTACGGTGATGCTGATGTTATGGTTTGTGGCGGTGCTGAGAAAGCCTCAACTCCTATGGGAATTGGTGGTTTTGCATCAATGAAGGCTCTTTCTCATCGTAATGATGATCCTGAGCATGCCTCTCGCCCATGGGATAAAAATCGTGACGGTTTTGTTCTAGGTGATGGAGCCGGAGTTTTGGTGCTTGAAGAGTACGAGCATGCTTTAGCTCGTGGTGCTAATATTTATGCCGAGCTGGTTGGTTTTGGTATGTCAGGTGATGCCTATCATATGACTGCAACTCCAGAAACTGGTGAAGGGGCAGCAAGGTCAATGCGTATGGCTCTTGATGATGCTCATGTTACTCCGGATATGGTTAATTATATCAATGCACATGGAACTTCCACTTCAGTTGGTGATTTGTCAGAGTTACGTGCAGTGAAGAGTATTTTTGGTGATGCTCCTAAAAATTGTTGCATGAGTTCAACTAAATCTATGACAGGACATCTTTTAGGAGCCGCTGGTGCAGCTGAGGCGGTGATTACGGTGATGTCCATTAAAGATCAGATTTGTCCTCCGACCATCAATCTTGAAGATCCTGAGGATGAAGTGGGTGATTTTAACTTGGTTGCCAATGTCGCGCAGAAGCATGATATTGAGTATGCTATGTCAAATAACTTTGGCTTTGGTGGCACTAACGGTTCAATTCTGTTCAAGCGTATTTAGTGTACGTCGACATTTTTGTTACTGTAATTAAAAATTCATTTATGTTCTTAAAATCCTAGTTCAGCTAGGATTTTTTTTGCACCAAAACCATCTGTAACGTACCTTTGATATCTTTTTTATGGATAATGCCAAAATATCTGCTGTCATAGGAATCGGTAAGCTCAGAGGCCACAATAAACTCATCATTTAAAAGCATTTGTCTATCAAAATTAACATAATTCTTACCTCTAAGATTTTGATTACGGGCACTGTTTTTTATATGTAAACCATTTATATAAATTCCACTGTCATTTACAGTTACGATATCACCGGGAACTGCAATAATTCTCTTGCCAATTGGTGCGAGTCCTAGTTCACAGTTGCCATTATCAAGATATTTTGGGGCTAGAGTTTTTTGGGCAATATTTTTTTGAAGGCAAAACAGTACAAGGTCATTTCTTTTTATGTTGTTGTGATCTGACATTGGAGAGAGTCTATAGACACCATATGGCAGAGAAGAGCTTAAATTGAGCCATAGACTAAAGGCATGGCAGTTTAAACCGTGTACAACCAACATACTGATGTTTAAAAGGAAAATAAAGAATAAAATTGGATGTCGCTGCATAATAAAACCTCTATATCTGTAAGATAAGGATCATATCAGCACTTAAGATCATCCTTATGAAAATAGTGGCTTATAATGCGCTAATTTTTTTTAACTGTTTGAAATTTAATGATTTTAAAGTATTACGGTTACAAGGTTAGTGACTCAATGGCATTTTGAGTCTTCTGCTTTATCTGCAGTGCCTTTTCTCCTAGTGCCTTTATCAGTTCAATGTAAAGCAGATCAATTATAAAGAATACTGAAAGTCTTGAGTCTGAATATCCCTGGGCTAAATCGTAATCATGAACTGCATGCAGTACAGTGATGTCTGTAAATGTATAGAGTGGAGATTTGGTTTCGGCAGTAATAGCGCAAATCATGGCTCCACGTTTAGAGCATATCTCTGCAGATTGCACAAGTTCTCTAGTCTTGCCCGAATTGGAAATATAAATTACTACATCCTGATTGGTGGTCATGGCAGAGTGAGTCATGATTTCATGAGAGTCAGTGTAGCAACGGGCATCAAGTCCAATCCGCGCATATTTTCTGGCAGCATCACGAGCCAGAAAACCACTACTGCCAATTCCAAAGAAAATGACATGACGTGCGGTAATGATTTCACGTACCATGTTGCCAATAGTCTCATACCCAATTTCCATGGCCGTCTGAGAAAGTAAGGTCTGGTTTAACTGAAGCAGTTTTTGAGCCGTGGTTTCACAGGTTTCTTTTAGATTAATGGCAGTTTTGTTACTGTTTTGCTCACTGTCTTTCGAACCTAAATCTTGAGCAAGGGCAATCTTAAAATCTTTAAGAGTCTCGAATCCGAATTTTCTGGCAAATCTTGTAACTGTAGCGTGTGAAATATCACATTGGGCCGATATTTCTGAGATGGATGCCGAACAGGCATTAAGTCCGTTGGCAAGAAAATAGCGAATAAGTTTATTATCGGATTTTGATGCTTTAATTTGAGGATTACTAAGACGACGAAGGATGCTCATGATAACTTTAATTTAATAGGTTATGAAAATATAATGAAATAAATCCGTTAAAATGAATTTCTTTAATATTATAAAATATAAAATGTAAATTAATTTCATATTTTTTTAAAGAAGAATAAAAATAGTAATTTTTTTTGATTTTTAAAAGTATTTTTTTTAGCAAAATGATTTTTTAAAACTTAATTGGCTTTGTTCAAATTTGATTAGCATTGAAGTTATCCGTGTTATTACTTTTTGCACGTATAAAGTGCAAATTGGTGTCTAAAATTGTGCAAGCAACTAAATAAAAAAAATAATTAGGATTCAATAGTATTTTTTTGCTAAATTTTAGCTCATATTTCAGTATTTAGGATGTGGTAGTAATGCTCCATAACTTGGAGATGTTACTAATTAGATTATCGGTAGATTATATATTTAGGAAATTATTATGGCTATTAGACTGGGAATTTTTGGTTACGGCAATCTTGGTAAAGGAATTGAAACTGCTCTTAATGCCAATAAGGATATGGAGTTAAAGTATGTTTTTACAAGAAGAGATCCGAATACTCTGTCTTTAAAAAATAAGGCTGCTGAAGTTATTAGTGCTAACGATGTCTTTAACTATCAGAGTCAGATTGACATTCTCATTTTGTGTGGAGGTTCGGCTACAGATTTACCAGAGCAGACTCCAAAATTGGCAAGATGTTTTAATGTTATAGATAGTTTTGATACTCATGCTAGAATTCCTGAGCATTTTGCCAATGTGGATGTTGCCGCAAGACAGACCAGACATTTAGCATTAATTTCAGCAGGTTGGGATCCTGGTATGTTTTCGCTAATGAGACTTTATGGTAATGCTATTTTGCCACAGGGAACAGATTATACTTTCTGGGGAAAGGGGGTAAGTCAGGGACATTCTGATGCCATAAGAAGAGTGGAAGGTGTGTCAGATGCTAGACAGTATACCTGTCCTGTGGAATCGGCACTTGAAGCGGTAAGAAGTGGTAAAGATCCAGTTTTGACAACTCGTCAGAAACATACGAGATTGTGCTATGTGGTTTTAAAGGAAGGTGCTGATAAAAACTTGGTTGAGCAGCAAATAAAAAATATGCCAAACTATTTTGCTGACTATGATACTACTGTAAACTTTATCTCTCAGGAGGAATTGGAACGCGATCATATGAAACTGCCTCATGGTGGTTTTGTAATAAGAAGTGGTGTCACTGGTGACAATAATCATCATGTTATTGAGTACAGTCTAAAACTAGACTCTAATCCTGAGTTTACTGCTAGTGTTATTTTGGCCTATGCGCGTGCTGTCTCAAGACTTCATTGTGAGCATGTGTATGGCTGTAAAACTGTTTTTGATATTGCTCCTTCGTATTTATCTCCATTATCACATGAAGAGATAATTAAGACTATGCTGTAATTCTCCTGTTTTGGTTCTGCACGATAACCCGCAACTTTTGCCTGCGGGTTTTATTAAAAATTTTTTTTTGGTATAATACCACGCGCAATATACAGGGACATAACCTATATTGCCATAATTAGCGGAGAAATGGCAGAGCGGTTGAATGCACCGCACTCGAAATGCGGCAATCGTCTATTGACGGTTCAGGAGTTCAAATCTCCTTTTCTCCGCCACTACATTTTTAACCCCTTCAAATAAGCCATTCTTTTTATCATAATTTTATTATAAATTAAGATGTTAATGCACAAATGGTGCTCTGCTATATCTGTGCTATTGCATATAAGTATGCCTTTGGGTGCAAAATGGGTGTAAGCTTTTGGGGCTCAATAAATATTTTTGTGGGATCGGCAAATGAGTTACAAATAGCTAACTTACTGGGACAAGCCAAAACAATTTCTTATGGCAGTTCAGAAAAACGCTTATGTGTGCTATGGATATCTTTAGGATATGCTAATCCCACAGAAATAATTATAGAACCTTTTTTTTCTGTATTATCTTGGTTTTATCTTTTTCAAAAGCCCTTTTTCCATGGTGCAAGGAAAAATCTAATCAGCATAAGCATCCCGCGACAGTTGAGTTCTATGCACATAGCAATCCAGGCTCCAATTAGTCCTAAATGAGGAACAAGTAACATACAAAGAGATATCCTAATGCCCCAGATACTTGCGACATTTAAAATACTTGGAATAAGTGTATCGCCTACGCCTCTTAATATAGATGCAGTGACAATCGCAACTCCGAACATAGGCTCGGCCAACATTTCTATTCGTAGGATTTGTACTCCAAGTTCTCGAACTTCAGTACTAGGGGTAAAAAGCATAAAGATAACCGGACAGATAAAGAACATGATGATGCCGCATATGCCCATGATCATAGCCCCAAGAGTGATTCCGTAGTTGGCGCACCTCCTGACAAGATCATAGCGGTTTGCTCCCTTACACTGACTGATGATAGGAACCATGGCAGCACCTATACCATATCCTGGCATATAGCAAAGCCCCTCAGCTTCAATGGCAAAGATATTGGCGGCTAAAGATACGGTTCCTAAGGGAGCTATGATCTTAGTGGTGGCTACCATTGCTGCAGTTATTACAGCATGTTCAAGACCTACAGGAATACCGAGTTTTAAGGCAGTCAGCAGGTCTTTACTGAACAGAGAAATTTTTTCATCGTGCTCAATCCTTAGTCCAGATTTAAAGAGTAAGTAATACATAATTACCGAGGAGGTTATAATTTCGGCCACAACAGTTCCTAAAGCGGCACCTTTTACACCTAAACCGGCACCCGGAATTAAGACAACAAATCCGAAAATTTCATACTGTCTTGAGGGGAGAATTAAAAGAAAATTAAAGAGAATATCCAATATACAGGTTGATGCACTGATAAGACTTGGAATTTTCATGTTACCAGTAGCCTGCACTAGCGAACTTGAAAGTACACGCATGAGAAAAAAAGGGATGCTAGTCATGAGGATCAGGAAATAGGCTGAAGACGTACTTGCAATGGTATCATCACCGCCCATCAATAAAGGTACGCTATCACTTATGGCAATACCTATGGATGTAATGATAATGGCGATGAAGATATTAAACATAATGGCTTGATGTCTAAGTTCGCGAGCCTTACGGTATTCTTCTGCACCGATTTTCTGTCCTACCAGTATGGAAAAACCAACAGTGCTTGTCATAGTTATACCAAATAGCAGCCAGATAGCTGAACTTACGAGCCCCACAGCCGCAGATGCATCTGCACCTAGACTGCCCACCATCGCAGCATCAATATACTGCATGGCTATAAAGGTGATCTGGGAGAGAATGGCCGGAATACTCATATTCCACAGCATCTTGAGAATTTCACTGCGTGAGACTTCTTGTTGTTTTAAAAGTCGCGAAATGGTTAATGCCTTTTTCATGTCTTATATGATTTTGTTAAGAAGTAAACGAGTTCCCATTTTATTTGTTGAACAGATATATCCAAAGATATGTGCGGTTTTTATTTCTTTTCTAGTTTAAGCAGGACTTTTTTTTCTTGGCTTATGGTTCTTGAGTCGATAATTTTCTGAATCGTAGTGTTATGGGTTCTTTTGTCAAGATGCAGTGCTTTAATCTTATCTAACATAGCGTCTCCTAAGTGCAGATATAACGTGGATAAAAGCCATGCAACTCCCATCATTACGTAATAATGTTCGCAATCCATGGTCTTTATTTCTTCAAGAATCTGCTTCACATACTTTTCTTCATCAAAATACATGAGCGCCATTACGCAGAAAAATCTTGTTATATAAGGAGCAACGTGACAAGCTTTTTTTTCATGGATAAGAGTTAACATAAAGTTAAAATAGTCTTTTTTATGCTGTTTACAGTCCTTTAATTCAGAACATAAAAGATCGCATATAGCCCATCCGTCAAGATAGGGCAGAAATTCCTGAAGCAATTGGAATCTTGTTTTTAGATCTAGTGAAAGTCTTGACAGAAAAATTGCTTTCATAAATTTTATTTCAAGAAAAGAATCAAGTGGCGGATTAGACATAAGTTCTGTCTTATCGGCTGTTTTTAGATAGGAAAGTGCAAGTTTGCGCACCCTAGGAATGGGGACTCCAATCAGTTTTATATTAGGATTGAGCTTTTCTGAAAAATTACGGTATTTTTCGTCTGATAGCTGAAATAGTCGATTTTCTGCATCTTTCCAAAATAGTTGTTCTGTTTTTTTTATATTCAATTTCTAGACCTATAAATCAAGTAACAGAAGTGTTTTCATTATATTGCAAATGCAAGTATTTTTAATTCCATCTTTCGAAATTTTAAGTGAATAAAATATT
>CACYBT010000267.1 GCA_902772715.1 uncultured Succinivibrio sp. | reverse complement strand
TCCATACGCATAAAAAAGTAAGTTTCTTTAAAAAGGATAATCAGTAACCAAAAGCAAAACAATTATGTACCAATAATGCAACAAACAACAATATTTCGATAAGATACAACAATTATTTGCTAAAATCATGGTAATAAATAGCAATTACCTCTTGATACTGTTTAATCTTAAAGAACAAAAAAATTTTTTACTTAACAACACTTTAATTAAAAAAAGGAGCATACGGATTTTACCCATAATACCATGGCATTCTATCCGTTAACTTACTATGAAACTTTACAAAAAGATCTTACCTTTGGCTGTAACTCTTGGTCTTGCCTGTTCCATTGAATCTGCTGTAGCCAAACCTAATCTCAATACTCTTGCCTCTTATGCCAAAGTTGAGGTTTCTGATCTCAATGACGCGCTTAAACAGGCCGTATATCAGCAGAAGATTATCGATGCTATTACCCGACCATCTGAAGGTAAACCATGGTGGCAATATCGAAAAATTTTCATAACCAAATCTAGGATCAGTGCCGGAGTTAAATTCTATTTTGAAAATGAGAAAGTTCTGAAACAGGCAGAGAATGACTTTGGTGTACCTGCTGAAATCGTCTGTGCCATCATTGGAGTTGAAACTTTCTTTGGCAAAAACATGGGAACCTTTAGGGTGCTAGATGCTCTGTACACCTTAGGCTTTAATTATCCAAAACGTGAGGATTATTTTTCTAAAGAGTTTGCAAACTTTGTGGCTCTTAAAAAACGGGAAAACTGGTCATATGACGAGATTAAGGGCTCTTATGCTGGTGCCATGGGCATGGGACAGTTTATGCCTTCGTCCTACCTTAGTTATGCCATAGACTATAACCAGGACGGTCATGTTAATCTCTTCACAGATAAAGCAGATGCCATCGGTTCGGTTGCCAACTACTTCAAAGGCCACGGCTGGAAGAAAGGTCATGGGATCTACTATCCTTGCCATGTGCAAAACGCCAAAAATCTGCAGGCCCTTATTGACAAAAAATGGGATCTAACCGTAGATGAACTCTATAAAAGCGGCATCACTACCAAGGTTAATCTCACTCCCAATCAGAAAATAAGACTGTTTGCCTTTGATCTTGAGGATAACACCATAGGATATGCTGTAGGACTGAATAATTTCTACACTATCATGCGTTATAATACTTCACCTCTGTATGCCAGAGCCGTCTATGAGCTGTCTGAATTCATCGCCATGGATATAGACAAGGAAAAACAACAGAAAGGTGTCATAGTCAATCATCGCAGTAAAAAGCCGTAGTCTTAGTTCCTACTGCCTTTTACAGTATAAATAAAAAAGATAACCTTTGGAGGATACATGAACAACTGGAAATTCTTAACGCTACTGGGTATTATGCTTTCTGTCTTTCTGGTAGTCGGATGTTCCTCCTCTAAATCTAAAGGTCAGGTTGAGATAAGTGGCAGCGTCTCATACGGCACCGGTCCAAATAATACCAAGCCATATCCTCAGAGCAAACCCGTTAATGTGAATGGGGCCACTGGTGCAAAACCGATTTTTGAAACACAAAGGATCGGCGGATGCAACAAAAATTATCGGGTCCTCGGTAAAAACTACAAGGTCTGGAACGGCACCACTTCTTACATTGAAGAGGGTACTGCCTCGTGGTATGGTCCAGGATTCCATGGACAGAAAACCTCCAACGGTGAAATTTACAATCAGAAAGGTTATACTGCTGCCCATAAAAATCTGCCATTGCCATCTTATCTTTTGGTTACCAACCTGACGAACGGCAAGAAGGTCATCGTCAGAGTCAACGATCGCGGACCGTTTGTGGATTCAAGGATCATTGACCTTTCTGAAGGTTCTGCCAAAGCCATAGGAATGATTGGCAAAGGTACTGCTAAAGTTCGTATAGAGTTAATCAAGGTCAACAAGGATGGGTCACTCGGCAATACCGAAGGCTCCTACCGTGCTGCCAGTGTACCTGCTGTTGCTCCTGCTCCTGTGGCAAAGACCACTCCACAAACTGTAGCGAACGGCTGGTATGTGCAGTTAGTAGCTTGCAGCTCTTATCTTATGGCCTCAGAAATAAAGCGTAACGCTCAAACTAAAACCTCGCATCCGGTTGTCATATTAAACAACAACAATGTCAATCGCGTGGTGGTGGGGCCACTGGA
>CACYBT010000266.1 GCA_902772715.1 uncultured Succinivibrio sp. | reverse complement strand
TCCTGCAAGATCATCTCCCTAGGCAATCTTGCAGACAAAGAACATTAACTAAAGCCCCATTGAAGCATTATGTTTTGTTCAACATAATAAGAAAACAGCCTTTTATTTTTAAGAGAAATTATCTAATTTCATAAAAAGACTGTGAGCGGCAACACGGTTATTGATGGCGGTAAAAATTCTGCGGACTGGTTAGGCTGAAAGTCTTTTTTCTTTTGTTTGTCCTTGACAATTAGGTGTCAGATATCTTCAAACTGTATGATAATTTCGCCATCACTTTTTTGGGCAATCTCACCTTCGCTGAAGACAAAATTAAGCCGATTGCCGTCATCTACGTAAAAATTCTCAGGAATATGCTTTATCTTGTCATTTTTTAAGGTAAAGCCTAACTTTTGCTCTGCTTCTTTTATAGCCTCGGATATTTCTCCTAATGAGACTTCGACTTCACTAGGCTTAATCCTTTCTAGGGATTCAGGATCGATGGTCATGGCGGTTTTTAAAGTATCATCTTCTCCCTTTTTTGTTTTAGAGTCAAAGGTAAAGATGATGCTAAGAAAACAGGGATCATTGCGGACTATATCAAAGGCACTGCTTAATTCAAGGATCTGTTCATTTTTACTTTCGTTTTCGGCAAAAGATTTAAGAGTGTCCCGCACATACTCAAAAAGGTAGGTGTTGATTTTTCTGGTATCCTGCCCTCGGGTATCATGGATCTGGGGATAATAGAAATCCGCCTTGGCAAGATGTTTGATTTTGTCAGAATCTACAAAGAGTTTCTGGGTACTGATGGTAAAAAAGGCTGTGTCATCCTTAAGGTCTTTATCTTCTGTAGACTGTGTATTGGCTTTCTCTCTTACAGAAGATGGTACAGTTTGAGTTATAGAGGCGCTTTTTTTGGGGAATTCGTCCTCGTCAGCATAGATTGGAGAAATGGTGCTCACGCCGAGCACCGTCAGGGTTGTAAGGGAAAACAGCTTTAAAAACTTTCTCATACTTGTCACTTTAATTCTTAGGGCTATGTGGATATGTTATTGTTTTTTTAAGGCTTAGGTTAGTCGCTTAAGACTTATCCCTGTTTAGTATTTTAAGACTGATAAGGGCAAAGCGGGGAATGCCTTTGAAAATATGTCTTTTGGTTACGGCAACAAACTGGGCCTGTTCTTCTTTTTCATTTGAGGAATTGTATAAATAGCCTTTCATGATGATCCTCGAACCAATCTTGCGGGAGGCTGTTACCTTGGCTAACATCGCATTTTTTTGATCCGGGGTGAAGAAATGAAAATTGCTGCCATCATAATAGCAGGAAAAATCATCATCATTGATAGTGGCATGTTTGTCAAAATCATCTATATTTTTATCAAAGTATTTTTCAATACTCTCCTTAACATAATCTGCGCTTATCATTAAATCTCCGTGCTCATCGGTAGGTGAGACCTTTTTGATGCGTGTGTCAGTATGCTCTAGATAATTATGACAGATCCCAAAACGGATTAGTTCTTTGTGATGGTTCTCATCAGAAAAGATTTCCTCAGGCTCAACAGAATACATGCCAATTCTTGTAAAGGCTGAAATAAAAACACTCATACCTTTGCTATCCGTGCGATACATGTCGGCAATGGCGGTATTCACAAGGGAACACACCAGGAACAGTGAACAGCACATAGAGAAAAATGCAGCGCAGAATCGGTATTTCATAGTGGCAAAACTTCAAGAAGAGGATGACTAAATTTTTCTTTATATTAGCATAGAAGTCACTGTTTTACATACTAAAAAGAACATAATTTGAGCTTGTACACAGGATTTGTTGGAACAGTCTAAGATCCTAAAACCAGTCTTTTTTAAGAAAAAACAAGGTTACTGTTTTAAAACATAAAGCAGGGCGTAATGCACTTAAGTTGGTGTCTTCATTTAAGAGAGTAAATGGCAGTGCTCTTAAATGTTTTTCATGTATGCTTAAATTCATTTATCGCCAGGAGCGCTATTATCTCCTCTTTTTTGCTGCAGGGTAACAGCCATTTTTTTGAGTCACCAGAGTAGTTAAAAGCCGTAGGTATGCATTTAACTATTTGAGCCATCTAGTTTGTTTTTAAGATGAATATTGGTATTGGCGCAGGTGTTTTGGTCACTCTCATCTTATTTTTGTTCTCAAAAGCCACACCTTTGGCTTTTAATCTTTAGCCTGAGGTGATCGAGAATTTGTATAATGAGATCGGACTAGATTTTATCTATGCTGAATTGTGATTTTTAACAAATGCTGCTTGTAATAATTGAGTTTTGATATAGGCTTTAAAGGGGTAGGGTAAATTTTTGAGCAGCGGGGATTCATATTGTGGGTATTTCAGAGTCAGATCGGAAATTCATGCAGGAGGTTCTTGATTATTTTAAAAGCGCAAGCGTGTCCGCAAACATGCCCCATGGCAGCATAAGAAATACGGCACGGCACTTTTCTTTAACTCGCACCAAGGTAATTAAAATTCTCGTGACTTTAGGAGCCTATGAGAATGAGGAGGTAAGAGCAGTCAGAAAATTACGCGCTGAGGGTTTAGGTGTCAGTGAAATTGCCATAAAACTTGGCATATCTTCGGCTACAGTGTCTTCTTTTTTACCTTATCATGACATTATACATGGTACTTTAGAGCCCCAAAAACATACCAGGGATGTAAGAGGCTATCGGGCTTATGAAAAGAAATTTAAACAAAGGATGCTGCAAAAACAGAGCGAATTTAAAAATTTGCAATCTAAACACGGTGCCTTAGGTGACGCGCAGTACAAAACAGTTGAAAATTTAAGAGACCTTACTGAGGCTAATCACACTCTAAGAGACAATAACACAGTTACACTTAAGGACAAGGACAAGGACATGGTTACAGGTAAAACTAACAGTAAAAAGGCTGTAAAATTAAGTCGTAAGATAGGAGAGTATCTTCTGCCTTCAAACTTATTGCGTCTTCATATAGTACTTGAAAAGGTTGATGACGAGTGCTCGGAGATCTTAAAGCAGTATGGAGGAGTAACATTTGGACGCAGTATTTCAAGGGATATTATAATCCCAGAAGATATGCCGTTACGGGCTTTACATCATGTTATGCAAAGGGCCTTTGGTTTTATGGATATGCATCTGCATCGTTTTGAAGTTGATGTAGCAGATCTCAAAAGGCTGACCCGCAATCATACCGGTAATCTTTTGAATCTCTTAGGTACCATCTTCTGTTTTGACGAGGAGGAACCCCTCTATAAAGATGAGATATACAGAGGCGGTAGTATTAAAAAGTGGCTAAGAAAACGGTACACTGAACCGTATAATTACTGGGGATCAAGGATCTCTGATTTTTTTCATGAGGATGAAAACTCTTCCAAAAAGAAAATTTTATTGAATAGATATTATCAGAAGGATGACAAGTATTATCGTCTGAAAAATGTGCATAGTCCTGACCCTCTTGAGTTCAGTTCCTATTATTATAAAATCGTGAGAGCGCAGGAAATTGATGGACTGCCGGGAGTGGGGGAGTGCGTGAAGTGGGTTAAAGATGAGAATACCAGCGGGCTGCTGCATCTTGAGCGCTGTGACAGTAGTGATGCCGAGGCTTTATCCTTTAAAAAGGTAAGTTTAAAGGCTCTTGGTATTGCCGATGGTATACATATAATAAGTGATCTTTACGTTAAAATAATCGAAAGACTGGCGGTATCAGATGTCATAGCCGCATCCTCAGATTATCTGCCTTTTGATGATTATGGACATAAAATCCACACCACGAAGGGACTTGTCAGGGAAATGATTTTAGATGATGACAGACTTTTGCGCAGTCTTAAACGCATTTGTCCTATAACCCCTAAACCATTTTGTGAAACACTCTTTTATCGCTATGACTATGGGGATGGGTGGAAATTTAGCATTACCGCAAGTCACGGCTGTTCTGATTTAATTGAAAAACAGATGATAAGTGAAACCACTCTTAAGAATACTATCGGTAAGGTGCTAAATGAGCATCACCCGGTATTGCTGTTGCGTGATGGCGATATGCTTGTGGATGACTGCGGGGGAGTATATGGTTTTTGTGAATTTTTAAAGCGCCTCGCTCTTGATCCTAAACAGATCATTTACAACCAAAGAGAGTATATCGATCCTGATGAATATAAAGATGATGTTTATGTTGATCAAAATGGCAACCCCTGCACTTTTGATAATGAGGATGATGAGGAGGATGAGGCTCTTGCAGATGATGAAGAATTTAAGGAAATGTGGGCAGAGGATTATGGATTAGATTATGATGATTATGATGAGGATGATGTGGATGAAAATGGCATGACTAGGGCTGCACTTTTAGACTGGGCCATCTCACAGG
>CACYBT010000265.1 GCA_902772715.1 uncultured Succinivibrio sp. | reverse complement strand
TTCACCGGGATTTGAACTTGATACCAACATTTATGAAAAAACTGTCAATGGAAGTGATTCACAGCCTTCCGTTTCTTCGGTAGAACCTGATAATGGTGGAAAGATTAAGGTCGTAAAAACATCAGGTAATAAGACTGTTACAGACGGAAATGGTTGCTATTCTCTTGCAGGTGCTGTTTACGGAATTTACAAGACAAGAAATGATGCACAGAATAATACCAACGTATATAAAACGATTACAACAAACTCAAATGGAAGAGGCATATCTGAAAAGTTACCTTTTGGTAAGTATTATGTAAAAGAAATAATGCCTTCAAAGGGTTATCAGTTGGACTACAACATCTACGAAAAAACAGTTGATGTTAAGGATGAGGAGGAAGAGGTTTCTTCTCTCGAACCACCGGAAGGTGACCCATCTGAAATTGTATTAACCAAGCGAGATTCAGACTATAACGAGCCGATAAAGGGTGCTGTATATGAGGTTAGTCAGGGCGGAGGGCGAGAAGATAGTGCAGGTGGCTTTAGCACTATGCCGCAAATGAACATTCCGTCTATGCCAAATCAGGAAAACAATTCTCAATCTGCCACACCCACGGAATCAGACAAATAGTCTTATTGAAAATGCAAAATTAAGACTCCTTACTACCGGCATCGCTTCGGCGGTAAGGAGTCTTTTTATCTGAGTATTTTTACTTGTTATTTATGTTTATCTTTCCTTGGACTTTTCTCCCACAATTCGTCTGCAACAGGTTTCCAGTTCTCGGCGTAATGGTCGCACTTGGAACAGAGATGTTCCACACTTTCCGGAGACTGGAGGTCTGTGGAATGGGCAACAGCGCAGGAAACCATTTCACGGAGTTTTTCCGGATTTTCAAGCATCGGGCAGGGGCGCAACATATTTTTATTGAAAGGCTGTCTCTGATGGTACGCCATCATCATAGGCGAGCGTAATGCTTCCAAGAGTGTTTTTTCCCGGATATTGGAATCGGAGTAATGTACGAATACGCAGGGATCAATGTCTCCAGTGTTGTTGATGCATTCATAATAATTTACTCCTTTGTTAGGATGTGATAAAAAAGTTTTCAACCGCAGATACTGCCTCCTGCTCATCAGTATCTGTTGCTATAATGGATATAGATATTCCCTCTGTAAAGCGAAATGCCATGACACCCATTATGCTCTTGGCATTGGCTCGGCGCTGACCGTTTTCAATAAAAATTTCACTGTTAAATTGACAGGCAAGCTGTATGAATTCTGGTGTGTTTATTCCTTTAATATCTGATACTGTGATTTCTTTCTCATATAGGATCCTCTTCTAAATATGATATTTTTCGCATCTTCTTTTTATTTCTTTTCCTCATGTTCCAAACCACAGGTTTCAGAAAGCTTTTTCAGGATTTTTCCTGCAAAGTCCCGTCCTCCTACACCGAAGGAAACAGCAAATGCTACGGCAAGGGCGGCAATGATCAGGATAAAGGCAGTATTCACAATTTCTTTTGCAATGCCAAGTTCGCTTAATACCATAAAGATTCCAATTGTATAAATGGCAACTCTGCTGACCATGGCTAAAACAGTATGGTTCCCTTTCATCAGTGCCTTACCAGCCAGTCCATCACATACATAGCAGGCGAGTAGAATCAAGGCGGATGCCAGTATATAAGGCATATAGCCTATGATGGCATTTCCAATATTCGTAAGGACGGAAAGATGCAGTACACTGAAACTTTCCACGATAAAGAAAACGACCATGATGATATGTACGGTTTTTCCAATCACTTTTGATAAAATAAAGCTGTTTTCCTTTTCTCCCAAATGTTCTTGTAGTTTTGCATCAAAACCGGTAGAAGCAATCAGGCTTTCCACAATATTCCCAGAAAACTTTGCAACCATGCAGCCGATGATAATGATGACCAGTGCAGCCAGTATATTGGGAATAAATTCAAAAATTGTGTCGAGCATCAGAATTGCCGGGGTAGAAACAGCCTCGATGTTTAACACCTGAAGGGCAGCAATGATGACAGGAATCAGAATCAGCACATATACGATGTATGCCAGCGTATTGGAGAGTTTACCTGTGTCGGAGACCTGTATGCCGGCTTTTTCCTGTAGAGTGTCCACTTTCAGACGGCTGAATACCGGAACAAGAAGTTCACGGACAAGTCTGGCAACGAAAAATCCTACCCATAAGATAAGAACCGCCGCAAGTATGTTGGGAAGGTATCCCCATAAGGTATTGAGAAGATTTAATATAGGGGAAGAAACATCCCTCATGCCAAGACTTTCAAAAATTCCCGGTACAAAAAGAAGAAAAACCAGCAGGTGGACAAGTTTTCCTATAAAGTCCACAGATTTTTCCGTTCCACTGGCACTATCAGTCTGTTTAAAGAGAGTATTCAGTTTTGTCCTAGTGAACAGTTTTGTAACCAAAGACTTTACAATAGCCGCCGTAATAAATGCGAGGAGTAGGAGTAAAACAGCCTTTATAACTGCCCATATCCCACTGCTGAAAAAAGATACTAGCATTTCGTTCATAGTAAGAACCTCCTTATATGATAAATATTTTATGCTGATACAATACGCCTTTTTTTCCCTTCCTGAAATGGGCAAAAAGGGTACAACGTCTAGAAAATTAGACAAAAAAATGATTTTGACTAATTTTTAAACATTGGGGGTTTGTATGTCTATTAGAGGGTAGCAAAGA
>CACYBT010000264.1 GCA_902772715.1 uncultured Succinivibrio sp. | reverse complement strand
CCTCTCATTGGGGCGTCCATCGTCGCATGCTACGCGTCAGCAAGCCTTAGAGCAAGTTGCGATGCTGAAGGCCGCGAAGGAAGCCCATTTGCATTGATTGCATCGTGAAGTTTGTGAATTCCAAAATCTAACAGCTGCCGTCCGAGGACGATATCAAGCAATATCTGCTGGAGAACATCTCGGAAGAGAAGTTTAAGGAATTGAAGGAAGAAGAGTAAAACCAAAAGGTGATAGTGGTATCTGTCCCTAGTGTCTTCTATTGAATATTGTAAAAGACTGGTGAAAATGAAGAAGTTAGTATCTGAATTTATAAAAAAACAAAAGAGTATGAATAGATTATCACTTTTGCTGTTTCTTTTAATTCCCTTGATTGCGAATGCACAAGGCTATTCCCTCTCGGATTATTTTTATCCGATGAATAAATTCCAATATACAATTCCAATGGCAGGTAATCAGTCTGCGATGCTTAGGAGAGAATACAAAATATCCAATTCCGCTATTGGACAATTTCTTGAAATAACTACGGAAATGTATCAAAATATATACAGCCACGCTACGACTTCACAAGATGCTTTTGTTTTATCTAAAGACGAAACAAGAAATGCGATAGTTAGTGATAAGCAAGCTTATTATAATAAACTAACCGGCCTTCAAAAAAGAACGGATCATTTGACATTATTCATTTTGCCGGCTGAAGGCAAATTTGAAAAATGGTTTGAAACTAATCGTGACGAAAAGTTTTCGTGTACTGCCGAATATGTTGATATAATATTTGACGGATTTAAGTTAGGCCAGAAAGCAACTGCAGTTAAAATCACAAAAATTACAAAGTTTAATGGTAAGGAAATCAAATCGTGGAGTTATTGGGTTCCTAACTACAGTAGGATAGCAACATTTGAGCAACAAGGTAAAGGAGATATTCGAATAGTGGAAGTATCTGATATGATTGATAGTAAAGCTTCTATAGAGGAAATTTCAAAATCACTTGATCTTTCTTACGAAGAACCTTTGAAGAAATCTATTCCACGAAGGAAAACAGCTCCTATAAAAAAGCGTTAGGTAAATGATTATACATTAGACAAAAGGCCTCTATTATGTAATCATTTATGAAGATGAGCAAAATAAATTGGAAGGAATTTTAGCAGACCAATAAGTAAAACTCTATTTAGTTTATATGTTATTCAAGAAACGGATGCGTTGACATGATGTGTTGAATTAATTATATCTACAATGGAAGAAAATGTTTATCTCGTAAAATGGTATGGTCCATTTAACGATCCGGAAGAAGTGAAGGAATGGGAAGTGGAGCAGAAGTTTAAGTGCTCTTTGTATCTATTACATGGTAAGAAAAAGAATGCAAAGACGAGGGAAGTGTACTATTGTGGTGAAACCACTCGAAGCGTTTATAAGAGATTCAGTGACAAAGGGCATCATATTGAGGAGATAAAGGGTCGTTCGCATTCCATCTATGTGGGTTGCATATCAAATGTAAAACGTCCGACAAGGAAACAAATCATGGCGATAGAGAAGATTATAACCGCTTATCTGGCTGAGTATGTTGGAGAAGATTACTTATTGAATGCAACTAACAAATACTATCCAACAAAGAATGTGTTTGTAATCAACGAATGGTGGAAAACAGATACTAAATCTATTTGGGTTCGCCAACCTCTAAATGCGCCATCTAACATCGTGCCAGATGTACTTGCATATCACTTCAATCATAATAAAGAGAATGTCCTTTTGGGATGTAGGAAATTAAAAACGTTATAAGATGAAGACATTAGTAGATTTATATCCGGATTTGTTTGACGTTCGGCCCAGTGCATTCTTTGCAAATGGGGAACTACACATATCTCCTGTTGTTAAAGCATCTATACCTCAGTTAGAAGTTAAGGCTAAGGACTATGCGATGAAAACTATCGTGGATCCTGATGATAATCCTCAAGCGGTGGATGATTGCAAGAACAGATATATAGATGGGGCTTGTTGGTATACAACGAATGTTTTTAAGTTGAAGACTCTAGGGGATGAGGAACTTATAAGAGTTCTTAAAACAGCACGAGAAATTTATTCAAAGGATTATTGCAAGAATGTTCTGGAAGAAAGTGATTATTCAAGGGAGGACACTCTGAATCTTAAAGAAATATTGGAGGAGGATTTTAAAGAAGGGGTGAAATGGGCTGCATTTGTGGCATTTTGCGAAGAAGCTGAAGAGGAGTTGGAGAAAGAGTTATAATATTATGGGAAAATTAAAAGAGTACAAATGCAACGGTTGTGGTTATACCATAACTGGCACTAGGAAAGGTCGTAAAAATGAGGGACTGGCACCTGTTTCGTACTGATTTGTGATGTCAAGACAATAAATTCAAAAAAATAAAACTATGAAACAACTG
>CACYBT010000263.1 GCA_902772715.1 uncultured Succinivibrio sp. | reverse complement strand
TAACAGAAAGACCAGCTGCTAAATCCATAGCATCTATGTCAGCTAAAATCTTTAATGCAATAGCCAAAGCTAATATAGCAACAGCAAGTTTTTGAAGTACTTTAGCATTGACCTCAAGTGTCATTTGTTTAAGCACTCTCGTTGTGTTACCCAAAATATCATTTATATGAGTAGTGAGACCTACAACTCCATACTCTTTATTAGTTGTGTCAAAGAAATTTAAGACATTCTTAAGTATTTTGAATAGTCTATTAGACCAAGATAGTGCTTTTCGAATTGTCTTTTGAGCAAATAAAGAACCCCACATAAGACCTATAGCGGCAATGGCTTCGTCTATATTGTCAATGTCAGATATAGCCTGCCCAACATACTTCACCAGATCCATAAAAGCATCGATAATAGTATGAGTTGCTTTCTTAATAAGTGACCCTGCATTTTCAACTGTATGCGCTAAAACGTCAAATATCTTTGTTGCTCCGCTCTTAGAATTTAGTCCATCTGCCAAAGAGACAAAAGTATCGAGTAAAGTCCCAGCTGTAAAATCAAGGTCTGTAAATACACTGATTATAGATTTTACAATTTTTACAAAGCCACTTAAAATGTTCCATGCAGTACTTATAAGAGAAAAGAAAATATGAAGAACTTTATGAAAACCCTCAAGCCCTTTATGTGCATCATAAAATTTTGCAGACAAATCCGCTATATTATGAACAAGAACGCCCATATTTTTGATACTGACATCTGGAAAAGCTTCCTGGAATTCGTCTTTTACGGCTGTGAGCACCGCTCCAAGCATTCTTATTCCATTAGTTACTGTTCTTGATAATTCGGCAAATATCATAAGCTTGTTCATACGATTTACAAGCTTAGCCATTCCTTTTCCAAGATTTGTAATCCATTCGGTATATCCTGGGACAACCAATTCTTTAATCGTTCCAGTGAACGCACTGATACCTTCTCTAAGTCTATTAAGCAATGGAATCATTGCTTTCATACCAGGAGATATAAAAGCTTCACCAAGTCTGGAAAGAGCAGTTTTAACGTTTGCTAATGAACCTGAAAAAGTCTTATTAGCATCCTGTGCATGCTTACCAAAAGCTTTGTCCATCGCGGCCGCAAATACATTAAAACTTATTGCGCCTTGAGCCAATAAACCCTTTTTAGGTTCTGTCAGGTCTTCAAGAGATAACTTAGAGCCTTTTGTTAATTCCATTACTTCATCATTAACTGATTTAGAAACTCCTTTTAGCTTTCCTCCTGAATCCACTACTCTGTTCATAAATTTCAGCAAATACTGATCGGCGGCAAGACCTTGCTGTTGAAGTCTGAGAATTTCATTTCTCATAACTTTGCCCATACCAGCAGCATCCTGAAAAACGTCGGCCATGTCAGAATAACTTTTCCCAGTCATAGCAGCAACACCAGAAATAGCTCTTAATGCTGTGGCCATTTGTTTTCCGGGTTTGATTCCAGCGGCATAAAATACAGCTGCAGACTTAGCTGCTTCGTCAAGACCATATGCGGTTCCTTCAACAGCCCAGTTAACGTCCTCCATTACTTTCTTAACATTAGCATGTAAACCTTCTAACAGAAAGTTAGCCTGTTCAAGGTTCATAGCTCTTGCTAATCCACCAGATTTTATCTGGTTTCCAATAGCATTAATAGATGAGCCAATCTTTGTGACCATGTTAATACCAGCGTCAGTGAGTCTTTGAAGAACGGTCATACCAACTATTCCCAAGGAACTAAATCGATTCTCAATATTAGCAACGCCACTCTCTATCCCAGCAAGATCAGATTCGTTCATGCTATTAGTAATAGAGCCTAAACTCCTAGATACACTCAGAGCATCTATTTCAGCATTCAATCTTTCAAGTGCCGCTATAGTTTCAGAAATTTTATCCATGAAATCGGAGTTGTCAAAATGCATCTCAACAACTCTGCTGTCAACAGTTGCACTCATTTGGTCAACTCCTTCCATAGTTCTTCTGCAAGATCATCAAATATAGGTTGTAGTGCAGGATTAATGAAATCTCTTCCTGTCACATATCCGCCTGTTCCTGTGCCATGACCATACTGTATAAGAATTGCGACATTATAACCGCCCTCGATATCATAGTTGTGAAACACTAATTTATATGATCCATTAGAACCTTCAATTTCATAACCCCAGGATGAAGAAGCAAGACTAGTAAATTTTGGGGTAGCTTTTTCTAAAGCTTCGACGCCCCTTTCACCATACTTGTCTAAAATATCATACATTTTACTTGTGGCCCCTTTAAGCCAATCTAATGTTTGGCGAAAATTTCCAGTTGACGTGGCCCATATTCTCATAATCAACTACCCCTTAGAATGAAGAGCCGCTCTTCGCTTAGCATTTAAATCGCTCTGCATCTTCTTATACTCTCTGCTTGTACCTTTTTGTTTTGGAGCATTCTTTGCTCCGAATATCTTTATCAACGCAAACAATCTGTCTAAAGGCCATTTCTCGCATTCAATAGCAATGCCTGCTGAAAACATCCAATAATAGACCAATTCAGAAGTAATCGTCTCTTGTTTGCTATTTAGTTGTTTGCTAAAAAAAGTAACAGTTGTTGCGGTTTTTTTCTTATTGATGTACTCAATCACTTCG
>CACYBT010000262.1 GCA_902772715.1 uncultured Succinivibrio sp. | reverse complement strand
TGTGCACAGATCGGTACTACAGGTGCTAAGACTGCCGCTGAACTTTCTGGCAATGTCGGTGCTTTTAATACTGTACCTGAGGCTTTTTTAGAGTTAAAGTCCAAGGGCTGTGATGCTGTTCTAAACGACAGACCAGTGAATCTTTACTTTTTAAACACCAAACAGGACAAATCATTTACTGAATTAAATCAGATGTTAAATGGTGAAGACTACGGAATTGTGGTGTCAAAGAATAATAGCGAGCTCTTAGAAAAGATTAATGATGGTCTAAAAAAGATTAAGGATAACGGTAAATATGTTGAAATCCACAAAAAGTGGTTTAGTGTCGAAAAGTAAGCACCTCTCTTAATGTAACAATAATTTATGAATAGTATAGTTGAATTCTTCGAAAGCATAGTAATGTATTTCGAAGGGCTAGATGTTGATTTTGTCTTAAATTCTCTAAGTCTGCTGCTGTTAGGTGCGCTTGTAACCTTAAAGATTACTCTTGTCGCTGTATCTTGTGGCTGTCTTATCGGCCTTTTTGTGGGTATTGCCGAACTTTCAGGCTATAAATGCATAAGACTGCCGGCAAAGATTTATGTGGATATCATTCGCGGCACCCCTCTTTTGGTTCAGATTTTTATCATCTACTTTGCCTTGCCTGCTATTTTAGATATGCGTATTGAGCCATATGTAGCCGCAGTGGTCGCCTGTTCTATCAACTCTGGCGCTTATGTGGCTGAGATTTTCCGTGCCGGTATCCAGTCAATTGACAGGGGCCAATTTGAGGCCGGGCGTTCTTTAGGTTTAACCTGGGCTCAGACCATGAATAAGATAGTCATTCCTCAGGCTTTCAGACGTACAATTCCACAGCTGGGTAATGAATTTATTGCTATGCTTAAAGATTCATCATTGGTTTCGGTTATCGGCTTTGAGGAACTGACCCGTAAGGGTCAGCTTATTATTGCAGCCACCTATCGCTCTTTTGAAATCTGGACTGCGGTTGCCATTATTTACCTCTTGATGACTCTGACCATCAGTCGTTTTGTGGCTTATCTTGAGAAAAAATATAACTCTTCTGGAAATTCTAACAAATGATAGTTATCAAAGGTCTGCATAAAAGTTTTGGCTCCAATGAGATCTTAAAGGGCATTGATCTTCATGTCAAAAAGAGTGAAGTGGTGGTGGTTATAGGACCATCAGGCTCGGGCAAGAGTACACTTCTGCGCTGTGTCAATTATCTTGAGGTTCCTTCCTCAGGCACTATCACCATCAACGGCCAGACCATCAATGCCAAAACCAACATTAATCAGGTTCGTGCTGAAGTGGGCATGGTGTTTCAGCATTTCAATCTTTTTCCGCATATGAGCGTGCTTGACAATATTACTGTAGCCCCTATAAATGTGCGTAAAAAGACGCGTGAAGAGGCTGAACACAATGCCATGGAACTTTTAGTGAGGGTAGGTCTTGCCGAAAAGGCCAAGTCTTTTCCATCTCAGTTGTCAGGAGGTCAGCAGCAGCGTGTGGCCATTGCCAGAGCTCTGGCTATGGAACCTATGGTGATGCTTTTTGATGAGCCTACTTCCGCTCTTGATCCTGAAATGGTCAATGAGGTTTTGGATGTTATGAAGGATTTGGCGCAGTCTGGCATGACCATGATGTGTGTTACCCATGAAATGGGATTTGCCCGTCAGGTGGCTGATCGAGTTCTGTTTGTGGATCATGGGAAAATTCTGGAGGATTCTGCTCCTGAAGAGATGTTCAGCAATCCGCAACATGAACGTACTAAGGAATTTTTAGCCAAGATCCTCTGAAGATAAAACAATTCCTTAAAAGTTATATGCTATTATGACGCGTACTGCAGAAAGTGTTGGCATGAAACGTGGACTGTTCGCCCTTTCATGGCCAATTTTTATTGATTTGTTCATGCATTACTTTACCATTATTATAAATACGTATATGGTAAGTATGCTCTCTCTTGAAGCCGTAGCCGAGATGACTCTCGGCGGTCAGACTTTCCAGTTTGCCTTTACCATTTTCAACTTTGTGAATATTGGCATCTGTGTGTGCTGTGCGCAGGCTTTGGGTAACGGCAATATGTCGATGGTACGGCGTATCGTGCATATGTCCTTTGGCCTCAACATCATCTGTGGCCTTATCATCACCGCGTTGTTTTTCTTCGGCTCCTACAGGGTGTGTGACATTATGAACATCCCTGAGGATATCTATGATACTTCCGGTAAGTATGTAAGACTGTTATCGCTCATTTACCTTGCCGAATGCATCAACCTGGGATGTTCCTCGGTACTAAGAGCCTTTGGTCGTACCCGCGACCCGATGTATGTGAATATTTCTGCCAATTTTTTAGTGGTTTTCTTAAACTATTTTCTGCTTTTTGGCAATTTTGGCGCCCCAAAACTTGGGATCTATGGCGCGGCTATCAGTGCCATTGTGGCACGTACGATTTCGGTGTTCTTTTTACTGTATCTGTTAAAGAAACATACCAGACTGCATCTTTTTCCTAAGTTCTTTTTTGTGGTCAAGGCCAAGATCCTGCGCCAGATTTTTGCGATTTCCCTGCCAGGGGCTGGGGAGCATTTAACCTGGCTGTTGCAGTTTCTTTTCATGTCTTCGATTGTGGGTACCTTTGGCTATATCGCCATTGCCACTCACGGAGTCTATATGCAGATGAGCAATCTCATCATTCTCTTTTCAGAATCGATTGCTCTTGGAACAGAAATCATCATTTCCCACTACGCCGGAGCCATGCATTTATCTTTGGCCCACAAGCAGCTGATAACTTCCGTGAAAGTCGGTCTTCTCATCACCATCTGCACGGTTATCAATATTCCTTTGTGGATGGGAGATTTGGTGTTTTCGCTTTTTGCAAATGATGAAGCGGTTTTTGCCCTGGCCCGTCCCATCTTCTATGTGTCTGTGATCCTTGAAAGCGGACGTATTTTAAACGTCGTCATTGTCAATGCGTTACGTGCGGTCAATGATGCCAATTTTCCTCTGATTATGGGAATGCTTTCCATGTGGGGAGTGTCGGTGCCCATTGGATGCTTCTGCGCCCTGTACCTCAATCTGGGGCTTTTAGGAGTATGGATCGGCTTTTGTTGTGATGAATGTGTGCGTGGCTTGATTATGCTGTGGCGCTGGCAAAGCAAGGTGTGGGTGAGAAAAGCGGTAAAGAATTATCGTAAGAATTTTAAATACAGGGTGTAGATGAAGTTACCTTCTGTTTTTTGAATTTAAGAGCTGTAACTGTTATTTCTGCCCAAAAAAAGTACAAAGAATAAAACAAAAATGAAATTGATCACAAAATTTTATTTTGTGATATATTCAAAAAAAATTTTTATTAGGAGCAATCATGTTTTTTGATCGAATTGAGGCTGCACCTGCAGATCCTATTTTAGGTTTAACTGAGGCATACAAAAAAGATCCTCGTACAGACAAGGCTAATTTAGGTGTAGGTGTTTATCAGAATGAAGAGGGTAAAACTGTCGTCTTAGACTGTGTAAAAGAGGCGGAAAAACGACTTCTGGTGGCTGAGACCAGCAAGTCCTATCTGCCTATCACCGGCCTTCCTGAGTTTGGCCTTTATGCCCGTGAACTTGTTTTTGGCAAGGATTCTGAACTTGTTTCAGGCGGTCGTGCCATTTCCTGTCACTGTCCTGGCGGTACCGGCGCACTGCGTATCGGCTGTGATTTCATTCATCAGCAGAACCTCTCCACAACCATCTGGATCTCCGATCCTACCTGGGCCAATCATTATCAAATTGCTACTTCTGCAGGGCTTAAGTTTGAAAGATATCCATACTATGACAGGGTCAACCATAATCTGGCCTTTGACAAGATGATGGAGACTCTTTCGCAGGCCAAAGAAGGCGATGTGGTGCTGCTGCACGCCTGCTGTCATAATCCAACCGGAATTGATCCTACCCATGAACAGTGGATTATGATTGCCAAGTTCCTAAGTGAGAAAAAACTTCTGCCATTCCTTGATTTTGCCTATCAGGGTATGGGACACGGCCTGGAGGAAGATGCCTATGGTGTCAGAACTATTGCCAAGTATAACAGGGAATTTTTGGTCTCCTCATCATTTTCCAAGAATTTTGGTCTGTACAGTGAGCGTTCAGGTGTACTGACGATTGTTTCCTCGGATGTGGAAACTTCAGAGCGTGTGCTATCCCAGGTCAAGATTGCCATTCGTACTGCCATTTCCAATCCACCGGCTCATGGTGAGAAGATTGTAACCACAGTTTTAGGCGATGAGCACCTGCGTGCTAAATGGGAAGATGAACTAAAGGCCATGCGTGACCGTATCAAGCATATGCGGGCCATGCTTTCTGAAAAACTAAAGGCTTCAGGCGCCGGCGACTTTGATTTTATTGTCAAGCAGAATGGTATGTTCTCCTTCTCAGGTTTAGATAAGGAACAGATTGAAATGCTAAAGACTGAATACGGAATTTATGCCGTAGGTTCCGGCCGTATCTGCGTGGCCGGTCTTAATGCTAAGAATATTGACCATGTGGTTAATGCCATTACGGAAGTCATCAGCAAAACCAAGAAAAAATAGTTCCTATCTTTCATCTTCGTTATTTTCAGAGTCCACTTAGGTGGACTTTTTTTTGTGCGCTATTCTAAGAATCATCAATTCGAACAACTATGTCTAAATTATAAGCGAGATCAATTTTTTATGTTTAACTATTAGAATTTTTTAAAACATTTTAAGAATTGTTGTCTAAATCAAAGTATAAAAGATATTTTCTGAATACTATAGTTGGGTCTTTACTATCTATATACATAGTGAAGGGATCTAGATTTTTATTGTAAAAAAATAAGGAACGGTTTATGAATTATAAAGTTACTGCGATGGCAGTTGTTGTTGCTGTTCTGTTGACAGGTTGTGCCACATCTCAAAAGCCTACATTTAATGCTAAATATTATCCTCAGTGCTATGATCCTGTGGCAAAACTCTGCAAAGATCAGGATAACTCATCTGAAGTTAAAGGCGCTGTTGGGGGAGCGTTACTTGGTGCATTAGCCGGTGCGCTTATCGGAGCTGCTACGAGTAAAGATGGCAAAGGTGCGCTGATTGGTGCTGCAGCGGGGGCTGCTTTAGGTGGTTTAACCGGTTTTTTTACCCAGCGTCTTTCCAAAATTAAAGATCGTGAAGAAAGACTTGCAGCGTTTCAGAAGGTTTTAGGTGAGAGCTCCCAAGGTTGGGATCTTGAGAAAGCCTCTGTTGAGAGTGCCTTCAAGTGTTATAGAGAGCAAATTAATCTTTTGAAAACTCAAGTTAAAAATAAACAGATTTCTAAAGAAGACTTCTTAGCCCGTATGAAAGAAATACAAAGCGGTGTTAATAATATAAATACCTATTGGAGTGATGCTCAGAGCCGTATGGATAGCCGTTTGGCTGACGGTGATCAGTTCTTAGATTTACAAGCCCAGGAAGATGCCAAACAACTTAGAGCGGCACAGCAGAGAAAGGCTCAGGAGCAGATCATGAGGCAAAAGAAAGAATTGGCGGCATCCAGAAAGAATGTGGCTACGGATAAAACCAAAATTAACAACTTAAGCTCTGAATTGAATGCTGATCTTATGGCTATGCAAAGTCCAGAATATATGAATGGCTATTTTGAGTCTTTAGGTCGTAATGTTGGCTAAGCATTACGTGAAATATTTGTCACCTTCATTTTTATGGTGACAAGTATTTATTTCAGAGAGAAAAAAACTATACAGGCAGGTTTTTTATGAGCAAAAAAATTGCCAATACTAAAAGAAGTGGCTTAAGTGTTGTCCGTGTGGATAGAAATAAACTTGATACTCTATATTACCAGTTAATTGATATAGTACAGGATGGGAATTTAGGTGATGATTATGTGAATTTTTTTGCCAAGCCTAAGGATGTAACTTCCGAAAAGTCTATTGACTGGTATACGGAGCTTACAGGAACAGCTGTATCTTTTAAGGATTTATCTCCTGAGGAGGCCAAGGCTACCTCAGAAAAATTTAAGGCAATGGCTGGAAAACTGACTGAGTATTCTGAGGCTCTGCGGGCTAAGGGAGATAGAAGCAGTGCCGATCTTATTAAATCAGCCTTAAATATTCCTAATGAAAACTACCTTGTGAAAGTGGGTGATAATGTGGTTATGACCTGCTGGGGATTTTTGAATTCAGGAGAAATTACTGCCAAAGACGGTGAGCTTACCGGTTCTTATTCTGATCGTCATGAGAAAGAAAATGAAGGAGTGGTCGAAGACAGCATCCGTGAGGGATATGTAAGGTCAAAGAGTGAAGAAGATATTCCGCTTGACGATGATGAGATTGAGGTCGAAGAAGACGATGCTACATCACCAACTGGTAAAAGAGTTCGCAAGAAACGCACTAAAAAAGTAACGACCAAGACTCAGGAAGGACAGGTGATAAATGGCGAAGAGGTTATTACTACGATACAAGAAACAGTTACAACTACTTCTTCTACCACTGCCATCTCAAAAAGAAAGTCAGCATTAGGTATTATTCTTTTTGTTATTTTGCTTCTGCTGCTATTGGGGTTTCTTTTGTGGTATTTTCTTTTAAGGGATAATAACGCCTATAATAATCCTCCTGCAGTTCCGGCAGTACAGCAGCCTATAAGTCAGGACAGCGATCAAGATAGTAAAGATTCTAAAGACAGCAAGGATAAAGATGATAATGAAGAGCCTGATCTCTCTTTTTTAAAGGGAGAAATGACCATCAAACAGGGACTTGAAAACGAGAATCACGAATTATTGGATGTTACTATCAGTATTGATAATAATGTAGGTAAGGGCGTTGTTGAGATCGAAAGTAAGATACAAAAATGCAAGGGTGAGGTTTTAGCCAGTCTACTTAAGGGTGAACGTGTCAACTATGCGCTCTCCAATATTTCCTGTCCTAACGGCAATAATTTTGACGATTTTGATTTTGTATGTGACAAGTCTAGGTCTTCTTGCTACGGTACTGCCAAAGATGGCGCTAAGTTAGAAGTTAAACCTACTGTAGATAACTAGGATTAGTACAATGCATCAGTATAATAAGTTTGTGTTAGCCTTAGGCACCTGTATGCCTCTGGTTTTTTCAAGTGTTTCCTTTGCCGACAGTTTTAGAATGCCAACCAGTCCTAACGCTGTGCCATCCACAAACAGTCAGCCCCAGAAAGGTAATAATGATGTTGAATATCTGTCGTTCCCTGATTCTGCGGACAGTGCTTCGCTGCAGGATGCGGTTAGTGCCTATATTCCTGAGAACAGTAAGGATCTGAAGTTCCTTGGCGGTAGTTGGGAATTTGATCGCGACTTTGTGGGGGAGGACGGCAAAAAACTTGATACCAAGTTTTTCTTTGATGATAAAGGACAAGGAAGATCCGTGCTCACTACTGAGGACGGAAAGCAGTATGAAGCAAAGTCTGTGGCTTCATTTAAGGACGATAGGCTGCATATTGAAACTGAAGAATACAAGAGTGACGATTCGGATAAGACTTTTAAGGGAGTAGCCTTTAATTGTTCTTTAGAGAATGGTAAAACCGAGTGTGACAGTGACGATAACAAATGGAAAGACGTGGCCTTTCTTGCTGCCGATGATAAAACCAAGGAGATGGTAAAAAATTATCTTGCAGGCAGTAATGCTAGTGGTGATGAGAAGAGTGAGGCAAATAACGCTGAACAGGCAGGTACTGAGAATAATAAGGGAGAGGGCCAGGCTACCAAGCCTAAAGAACAGGAGTACCTGGATCCTGCCGCACAGGCTGCTGAGACTTTTTCCAATACTGGGGATAATGGTGGACTTGAGGAGAACAATTTCTTTGTCAAGGATTCACCTATAAAACAAGTGCCTAAGGATGGTACGCCGATGATAATTCCAGAGCAGGGTAAGGACATGAAGTTTGCCCAGGGCGAATGGAATTTTGACAAGGATTTTATCGATAATAACGGTAAGAACGGGCATGCTTCCTTTACCTTTGATGATAAAGGTAACGGGCAGGTTAAGATTACTTCTGACGGCAAAGAATATAAGGCCAATGCTCATGGAAACTTGGAAGACGGCAGTTTTAAAATCATAACAGAAAAATTTTTGAGCGATGATGGCAAATCAACAGCACAAAATATGTTTATTGAGTGTCAGAACCATGAAGGCAGTGCGGTATGTAGAGGTACTGATGGCTTTAAAGTGTGGGGCAATGAGAGAATGCTCGCCTCTGATGATACTGCAAGGAAAAGTGCTGAGCAGGCCAGGGCTGATAATGAGACGGTAAAAAATGGCGGAGAGGACAGTGGTCAGAATGCAACCAATGCTGGTGATGCTGAACCAAGGCAGGACGGGAAAGATCCCGCAAAGGAGGCTGCCGAGAAGTTTTCGGAGTTAGATGGGGGTTCCGAATTACCGCCAGATGTCATGGAAGAT
>CACYBT010000261.1 GCA_902772715.1 uncultured Succinivibrio sp. | reverse complement strand
TTTGGGAAAATAAAGACGCTATCCTGTCTAAAATGCACGCTGATTTTGAAAAGAACAGTGGCAACTGAGAGCAAACAGAAAAAAAATATTACTCGACATCATGCTATCTGCTGCATCAATGTTTAAGAATATGTTGAATATTCGAGAAAATGAAAAAAAAGATCAAAAATTGGCAGTTATTAAGGATTAGGTGATTCAAGACCAATTAACTAGGATGTTTTATATGTTAACAATGCTAGTCAGAACAGTATTACATGGGATAATGGCAGAAAAATATCATCATTAAATTTGTGGTAATTAGGCTGAATTCATGCATATGGTCTGTCAGACTCTTAGACACATTAAATGAGTCAAACGAGCAAACTTGGTTACAATACCCAACAATGAAATTATTTTAAAGTCAAAAGAAAACCAATAAGATCTAGGAACTGTTCCTCATTTTCAACATCATCTAACACAGCTAAATACTTACCGTTCACTACAATTTCAGGGACTGCCTCAATATTTGCATCCTTCATGTGTCTGTCAAATTCAGAGACTTTAGCCATAATCACAAAAGCATTGCGATCCTGTTTATATTTTTCAGCTGGAACTCCCAAACTCTCCATCAAATTTATAAAATAATCCATATCCTGTGGAAACTCGTTATTGATATGAACTCGAGTAAAAAATTCTTCAGTAAACTCCTGTTCCACCCCCTCATTTTGGGCAATGGCAAAAGCATACTGACTTTCAACACCAATTTCTCCACCTAAAAGCCCAATAGGATTATATACTACATTAACATTTTTAAATTTGTTTGAAATCTGTTCTATATTGGGTCTTAAGGCAAAACAGTGAGAACAGAAAAAGGAAAAATACTCACGAACCTCAGGAACCCTAGTAATATTTTGACTAATTACCTTATAGTTAATATCGGGTTTATATTCTTTTGCATTCACTTGCGTAAACATAAAACAGGATAAACAAATCACAACGAATTTAAAAATTCTTAAAATCATAAAAACTTCCAATAGTTAATTTCAACAAACTATATATTGTCTTAGGGAAAATTATCAAATTTATCCCAAACAGATACTCTTTGGCGAAGCTCCTCGTAGTTTCTTCTAATCCTTTTCGCCCTAGAACTTAGTAGCCTAAAAAAAACTTTAACGAGAAAATTACTGTTTTTTACAATTTTACAACAAAAAAATAAGAACTTAACTTTTCGTCTCGTAATTTTTACAGCGCATTTCGTATCAAGTGGCGAACACTGTATCTTACTCAAGGTTGCAGTAGCCATGGCAATATTAAGTAAACAGAAAAATCTAATACCGTCCTCTTCCTTAGGAATGGAGAGAATAAAAGAAAGAGCATCATCCAAATGTCCTTGGCATATTGCTGAATATTCCTCAATTTGCTCCTGTTGTTTTTCCACTGCGACAGCTGGCAAAAAGGACACATTACGTTTTTGGTCTTGATAGCGATCTTTAAGAATATTCGTTAGTTGTAGACCTTCCCCAAAGCTAACAGAGAGCGAAAGTAGTTTTTTTCTGTCAATAGAATGATTATATTCACAAAATAGTAAAGCCAAAACCTCACCAATCACGCCTGCAACATAATAACAATATTTATCTACATCCTCTAATGTACTTATGGAATACCCCTTGATAGAATCAGCCATACCACTGCTAAGAATAGAGACACCTTTTGACAATATTTTTTTTATAGAATTATTGTATGAAACCGTGCGCATGACTACATTGGGCATATCCTTAACCAATAGGTACTCATTTTCAACAGCTCCAGCCTTAACTAACTCCATGGCTACTTTATGCAATCTAAGCAGTTCCATCTCATCACTAAAGCCTCCACGACAGAAACTTGAAAACTCATTTAGCCACTGAACTTTTTTTTCTGGTGACGCTAAGGGATCATCTTCAACAGTATCTGCTATTCTACATAAAAGATATGCATTGGAAATATAATCATCCAAAGGACTAGGAAGAAGAGGAATGGTTAAAGCAAAAGTTCTAGAAACCTTCTTTAAATGTTTCTGTTGTTCAAAAAAATCTATTTGACCTAATTCCATTAAACAAACCTAAACTATCATTGTTATTAAAATTCCTATATAGTTATATAATTATACAAGATTCTTTATCTATTTATGGATGTTATTATGAACCAAACCGATAGCTGCAATACTGATATACGTATTCACCCACCTGTAGGTAACCTTTTATTAAGAACTCTTGCCATGCCTGCTGATACGAACCCTGCGGGAGATATATTTGGTGGGTGGATCATGTCACAAATGGACATTGCCGGTGCATTGCTTGCACGGGAAATTTCAAATGGCAGAGTTGTAACGGTGGCTGTTGATGGAATGTCATTTTTAAAGCCGGTATCTGTTGGTGATGTGGTATGCTGTTATGGTAAATGCTGTCATGTTGGACATACCTCACTTAAAATTCATCTTGAGATTTGGGTGAAGAAAATTCTCGATGAACAAAAAGATGGAGAAACCGCAGAGCGCTTTTTAGTAACAGAAGCCACTTTTGTTTATGTTGCTGTTAATGCTGAAGGGAAACCCCGTCCGTTACCACAAAATGCTAGTAAAATAGCCGAAGAAGGAATTGATGCTGCAAAAGTTGGCTTAAATATTGATGGTTCTATAAAATAAGATATTATTCTTCAAAAGTTAATTTCTTAATAGTTTCAAATTCAAGATCAATAATAAATTCAAAGTGTTGCGACATATAAGGGACATACTCAATCCTTGCCTGATGAATATATCCGACACAAAAAGCTAATAGATGTTCAGCTGCTGCATCTATCACAAGATTTGGAGGCAGTTGCCCCTGTTGCACACAGTTTTTTAGAACCTCAATAATATTATTCTTTCTTTTTTCAATAAATTTCATCAGCTTTTCTCTAACATCCCCTTCTCCCAATGAACCATTTACAATAGAGATAATCATGGACATGAGTGCGGAATTAAAATACTGCTTAATATCATCCTCGACCATTGAATAAATACATTTTTTTAGGACCGCTAACGGATTCTTTTCTTTAGGGTTTGCAGCATCAAGCAATTTTTTAAGAGCGAATTTTTCATTTTCAAGATACTCAACTAATTCAACTAACAAATCTTTCTTGTCTTTAAAATGCCAGTATATGGCCCCTCTAGTTAAACCTGCATATTTTGCAATATCAGAAAGGCTTGTTCTTTCGTATCCCCTTTGCGAAAACAATCTTTGTGCACAATCAAAGATTTTTTTTCTTGTTTCTGAACTGTTATTTTCTAGTTTATTTCTCATTTTTTCTGGAACCGTTGAAATACTCCTTTATGATAAAGCAAGAGAATTCCTACTGCAGAGGCTAATTTATTTGCGATTTTCTTTCTCTGTTTGGCCTCATTTAGCCCCTGATCTTTAAGGTATTGCTTTGGGGCAGCCCAACGAACCCCACCTTTGACCTTAACTTGTACCCAAGCAATCTTACAAACTCACCTAACACATCTTCAAACATTGGGTAATTAGGCCTTATTTTGTTTTACACATGATTTTAGGTCATTCAATACTGCAGAACGCCCAATTTAGTCATAACTTTAAGGTTTAAATCTTCTATAATAACCATGTCATGATTTTTAACTATGCTATTTGAAGTATTAGGTAAATATTTTTCAAGGAATGTCATATGCTCTACCATTAGGCTTATGGCTCGTCTTTTTTACTCTCTATTGCAGCAGGAGCCTTTTGTTGTATGTTTTAATCATATCTGTATGAGTGCAAGCTTATCCGGTACCGCTCTTTACGAAATCTTTTACATGTGCATAGCACGCTCCATCTGAAAGTATCGCAGCATTAGAGTCTGTCATGGTTTTACCTTGAGCTAAATCTTAATAAGCTAATCTTTAAATGATTAGCCTCTGATGTCAATTAAAAACTATCGTTTTATCACACTGGACATTCTACTTTTAATCTGCATGTTCATCTAGTATTTGTTACTAACTATCGGAAATAAACTTCACTACTCAATTCTAAAGAACCTAAAATCACCATCTGCCCAAAACATACTTAACAGAATTTAATAAAGTTTCAGAGTTGTTTAATAACTTTAGTCTCGCAAATGTTTTGGGTAGACTAAATAGCCTTCCAACCTAATTTGATCAAACCTGACGCTTATCTATAAAGGTTGTAGACTATTCTGTCTATGGGAAATAATGTGTGAAACTAAAGTTAATAAACATGGAAAGTAAAGAATGTACAAATAAATATTAACATACAAATCTTTAATAATTGTATAATAACATCTATTGCAAAAAATGGCATAATACCCAACTTAGGATGAAATACATTGGTATACCCGATTGACATTAATGGTTTTAAGAGCTCACGATTATGTTTATAACAAAAAAGAAAATATTTCTCTATTCTTCAGTACTATTTCCTATTTTTTTGGTCTTAAATGGATGTGATAAAACAGAAGAACAGCAACATGGAGCCTTACCTGTTGATATCACAGTTGTTGAGAAAAGGGATATTCCTGTAGTTTCTCATCTTACCGGTAGAGCCAATGCAACTCGTAAAGCAGAAGTTAGACCTCAAGTTACGGGTATCCTGCAAAAAAGACTTTTTACTGAAGGCTCAATAGTTCAACAGGGGCAACAGTTATATCAAATTGATCCTTCTGTTTATGAGGCTAATGTTAAATCAGCCGAGGCAAATCTTGCCAGCGCAAAAGCAAATTTACGGACAACCCAGTTAAAAGCAGAGCGCTATACAAGTCTGTTAAAACAAAAAGCCGTTAGTAAGCAGGACTACGATGATGCTCAAGCCGCATACCTTACTGCAGCAGCTGCTGTTAAATCAGCCGAAGCAAATTTGAGTACAGCCAATATTAATTTACAATACACTAAGGTATATGCACCAATCACTGGAACCATAAGTCGCTCTAATATCACAGAAGGAGCGTTGGTATCAGCAGGACAGGTAAGTCCTCTGACGACAATTCAGCAATTAGATCCAATTTACGTGGATTTAGGGCAGAGTGCCGAAGAAAATATCCTTCTTAGAAAGAATCTGACCGAAGGAAAACTAGCAAAAGATGGTAAAGCCACCGTAGATATTTTTTATTCCGATGGCACTAAATATAAATATCCAGGCACCATTGAATTTTCTGAAGTTACAGTTGATGAAACAACCGGTATGGTTAATTTAAGAGCCATCGTTCCAAATCCTGAGCACGTTATATTCCCTGGAATCTTTCTGAGAGGAGACATCAATCAGGGAATTATGCCAAAGACTCTCGTAGTAAAAGCAAATGGTGTACAGAGAGAGGCAAACGGTCTTACCTACGCCTATATTGTGGATGAAAAAAACACAGTTGCTAGAGTAAACATCGTGCTTGGAAGTCAGTCAGGTCAATATTATATTGTGAACAGTGGTCTTAAGGAAGGTGACAAAGTAATAGTAAGCAACACCCAAAAAATCAGACCTGGCGTACCTGTAACTCCAATACCACCTAGTGATAAGGCAAATGTATCCGAGAAAAAGCAATAACCTAATGGGGGAATAAAATGGCTCGTTTCTTTATTAATCGCCCTATTTTTGCTTGGGTGATTGCAATATGTATTATGTTAGCAGGTTTGTTTGCTGTGAAAACATTACCTGTTTCTCAATACCCAACAATTGCTCCTCCATCAGTATCCATTAGGTCGTCATATCCTGGTGCTGACTCTTCAACTGTAGAGCGTTCAGTGACACAGATCATCGAGCAAAACATGACTGGACTTGATGGTTTTATGTATATGAACTCACAATCTGACTCATTTGGTAATTCAAGTATTGTTATTACTTTTGAGCCTGGCACCAATGCTGATATTGCGCAGGTTCAAGTACAGAACAAAATGCAGCAGACACAATCGCAATTGCCATCTACCGTTCAGCAGAACGGTGTTGATGTTTCAAAATCTACAGACGCATTTCTGCTCATTGTATCTCTAGCATCAAAAGATAACGAACATACTGCAACAGATATTTCAGATTACATGTCAACAACATTAAAAGAACCTTTGTCTCGCGTTGATGGTGTTGGTTCTATAATGATTTTCGGTTCTGAGTATTCAATGCGTGTATGGCTAGATCCTGAAAAATTAAATAATTACGCTATTTCAGCCGGTGAAATATCTGCAGCAATTCAACAACAGAATGCTCAAGTTACTTATGGTTCTCTAGGTGGAACCCCTGCGGTTCCTGGACAATTGTATGCTTATACAATTACTGGTCAAAAAAGACTTGAAAATGTCTCCCAATTTGAAAATATTCTTTTAAGAGTTAATGCTGATGGAACCAATGTTAAACTTAAAGATGTAGCCAAAATTGAATTAGGTGCACAGACTTATAATGCCGAGGGCGCTTATAATGGCCGTGCCTGTTCTGGTTTGGCGGTTCGTCTAGCATCAGGTGCCAATGCATTGGAAACTGCTGAACGTGTAAAACAGATAGTAAGCGAAATGGAGCCATACTTTCCTGAATGGGTAGAGTTGACATATCCATACGATACTACTGAATTCATCGATGTTTCGATTAATGAGGTATACCACACTTTATTTGAGGCTATTCTCCTCGTTATTTTCGTGATGTATCTGTTTTTGCAGAATTTCAGAGCCACACTGATCCCTTCCATTACCGTACCAGTGGTTTTACTTGGAACATTTGCCATCATGCAGGTTTTAGGATTTTCCATAAACACTCTTACCATGTTTGGCTTGGTACTCGCTATCGGACTTTTGGTTGACGATGCAATCGTGGTGGTTGAAAACGTTGAGCGTATTCTTCATGAAGAGCCAAATTTAACACCTAAACAGGCAACAATCAAATCTATGGATGAGATTACTGGTGCACTGATTGGTATAGCCTTAGTTCTGTCTGCAGTATTCGTTCCAATGGCATTCTTTGGTGGTTCCACTGGTATTATTTATCGTCAGTTTTCAATTACCATCGTTTCTGCTATGGTACTCTCAGTATTGATTGCTATCATACTTACACCTGCATTATGTGCTACTATTCTTTTACCTACAGGCTATAAACCACAAAAACGTAATGCTTTTACCTATATAAACTATAAATTTGACAAATTCTACGCGCCAGTAAAAAAACTTATCAATTATTGGAACAGATTCTTTGGATATATTTCAAAGAAATATCAGGACTACGTGATAGTTATTGTAAAGCGTATTGGTAGATACCTTGTTTATTACACCCTCATCTGTGTAATGTTGATCTTTGGCTTTACGAGAATTCCTACTGCCTTCCTTCCAAGTGAGGATCAAGGTGTACTTTTAACTATGGTTACTTTACCTGCTGGTGCAACTAAAGAGAAAACGACCAATGTTCTTTCTCAAGTTAGAGATTATTTTCTAGGCGCTGAGGCACAAAACGTTGACTGTGTTCTTACAGTAGTCGGATTCTCATTTGCAGGTCAGGGTCAGAACACTGGAATGGGATTTGTAAAACTTAAAGATTGGTCTTTACGCAAATCTAAAGAACAGCATCCTGATGCCATGGCAGAACGTGCAAAAATGCCTTTGTTAGGAGGTATAAGAGACGGTCTGGCTTTTGCCTTTAATATTCCAGCAATTCCGGAACTAGGTACCGCAAATGGTTTTGACTTATTCTTAACAGATAATGCCGGTGCAGGGCACGAAAAACTAACAGAAGCAAAAAATAAACTCTTATATGCAGCCTCACAATCTCCGCTATTGTCTCAGGTACGAGCTAATGGTATGGATGATACACCACAGCTAAAAATCAATATAGACTATGAGAAGGCAATGTCACTGGGACTGACTCCTGCCAATATTAACAACACCTTCTCAGCAGCATGGGGTTCTGCCTACATTGACAACTTTATTGATAGAAACAGAGTTAAACAGGTGCGCATTCAAGGAATGGCTCAAGATCGCATGACTGAAAACGATTTATCCAAATGGTATGTAAAAAGTAACAATGGAAATATGGTACCGTTTAATGCTTTTGTATCCATGGAGTGGACATATGGTTCACCTCGCCTTGAAAGATTTAATGGCGTTTCGGCTATGGAAATTCAGGGAATGGCTGCTCCAGGAGTCTCATCAGGTCAGGCTATGAGTGAAATGGAACGTTTGGCTAGAGAGGTTTTGCCACATGGGTTTGGCATTTCATGGTATGGAGTTTCCTATCAGGAAAGACTTGCTGGAACTCAAGGTCCTATGCTTTACTTGATATCCTTGTTAGTTGTCTTTTTATCATTGGCAGCACTGTATGAAAGCTGGTCAATTCCATTTGCTGTTATGTTAGTAGTTCCTTTAGGTATTATAGGTGCAATTCTGGCAGCAATATTGACTCAGTACATACCTTTTATTACGACACTGACTAATGATGTATATTTTCAGGTTGGTCTGTTAACGACAGTAGGTTTGGCAGCAAAAAATGCCATTCTTATCGTAGAATTTGCTAAAGATCTTTATGACCGTGGCGAAAGATTAACCGAAGCTGTTGTGCATGCTGCAAAATTGCGCTTCCGCCCAATTCTTATGACCTCCATGGCCTTTATTCTTGGTGTGGCTCCTCTGGCTGTTTCATCAGGAGCTGGTGCTGCAGGTAGAAATGAAATCGGTATCTGCGTTATTGGTGGAATGTTAACTGCAACTTTCCTTGCAATTTTCTATGTTCCTGTTTTCTTCGTGCTAATCATGAGATACTTTACCAAATATGTGCCTAGTGAAGTCAAAATGGAAAAGGCAAAAGAACACAATGAAAAATTAAATGAGCAGATTGAAAAAGCATCTAAAAGTTAATAGCGATTCTATAAATGCTAAAGCGTAAGAGAATTGCGCAACATGAACGAAGCCTTACCAAATAAGGCTTCTGAGTGTTTTGTTTAACAAACTATTGAAGAACTGAATATCAAAACTGACTTTTGTCTTTCTTTTATTTGATTAGACCTTCAAGTCCAAACTCGTCAAAAGCCCCAGCAACAAGTCCTAGTGTATCTATCTCGTAGCCAGTGCTGATTTCAGCA
>CACYBT010000260.1 GCA_902772715.1 uncultured Succinivibrio sp. | reverse complement strand
TCCTGATCTTTGGCTCTTATGTGAAATTTAATGGCGGGATTGAGGTTTATCTTGATAAATATATGAGTTATGCCGATGATGCAGAAATTCTGGGCACTCCTAAATATCAGGAAGTGCATGTAGATCTCAAGGGGCATGACATCATTAAGTTTGCCCATGAAAATGAAACTCCTCATGTGACCTTTTTTGGTGATTCCCATACTGGTCACTATTTTAAATACTTTAAAAATCGGGAACACGAACCACTCAATGTTTATGCCTTTGCTGCAGTAACTGCCTATGGTTCAATTCTGGCAAACATTGAACAAGTGGAGCTGAGTATTACTAAAGCAGATCGTCAAAAATATTATGAAACCTATAAGGATGTAATCAACTCGCTTCCTGATGGAGATATGGTGGTTTTGGCCAATAACTGGTATTACGCCTATCATGTTTATCTAAAAGAGAAGAAACTGGAAAATAACAGAACCTCCCTAGATCTTTTTTTACATGATTTGCTTCAAGATTTTGATGAGCAGATAAGTCTCCATCCTCAGCTTAAATTCTATATTGTAGGCCAGGGGATATATACGACAAAGGATAAGGTGGTATGCGTTAATGCCAGTTTAAAGAAGTCGCTGTTATCATATCTTGTTAATGAGGAAGAATGCAAGGTTACAAGAGACTATCTTGATGGTGATGGGGATATTATTAACAGGGCAATCAAAGAGTATGCAGACAAACGCAGCAACGTTAAATTTATTGATCGCAATATCGCTCTTAAAAATGGGACTTTATTTATAACCTTCAAGGATAACAGCCCTTTGTTTGCTGATATTCAGCATTATTCACCTTATGGGGGCATTGTAGTTTGTGAATACATCATGTCGCAACTTGACCGTAACTAAGATCAAAATTAGTATTTTTATAATTAGATTAACAGTTTTAAAATGAGGTCCTTTTGCCTATTTCTTTGAAGTGACTTTAAAAATTGCCCCTCCAAGGTCTAAATGCTATAATCTTAGTAGTTGTTAATTATAGGGAGAATATTATGCGTATTATATTATTAGGACCTCCAGGTGCAGGTAAAGGGACTCAGGCTCAGAAACTGATGGAGGCTTTTGCTATTCCTCAGATTTCCACAGGTGATATGCTTCGTGCCGCCATTAAGGCTGGAACTGAGTTGGGTCTTAAGGCTAAGACGGTTATGGATCAGGGCAAACTGGTATCTGATGACATTATTTTAGGCTTAGTCAAAGAACGTATTGCCAAAGAGGATTGCAAGAATGGCTTCCTCTTTGATGGCTTTCCTCGTACCATTCCTCAGGCGGAGGCTTTAGTTGCAAATGGCATTAATATTGATGCTGTGGTGGAACTTATGGTCCCTGATGAGAAGATTGTGAAAAGAATGTCAGGTCGTCGTGTGCATTTAGCCTCAGGTAGGACCTACCATATTGTCTATAATCCTCCTAAGGTTGAAGGGCTTGATGATGTGACCGGTGAACCTTTAACTATCCGAAAGGATGATGAGGAAGAGACCGTACGTAAACGTCTTGAAGTGTACCATGCTCAGACTGAACCTCTTGTAGCCTTCTACAAAAAGTTAAGTGAAGAGCATAAAACTCGCTATCTTAGTGTAGATGGTAATCGTGATGTTGAGGTGATTGCCAACGAGATAGTTACCACTTTAAAAGCATAATTATGCAGGTTTTTTAATGAAAAAAATCTTATTCTTTATATTATCCATAAGTCTTACAGCCTTTGCCTGCGCTCAGGATGGAGAGACAGTATCCACCAAAAATGCTGAAGAGCTCAGGTTGGATGGTGTTTATTCCAATATAAAGCAGGATTCAAGGCAGTATTATCCTAATGAGATTGATGCGAGTCTGCCATGTCCCTTTGGATGGACTGTAAGGCATAATCCAAGTGTGGATAATTCCATAAGTTACCTGCATGCTGATAATACTCTGGCAGTAAGCGTTACGAGTCTCAAAGATATCAAGGCAAGTTATGTCAAACCGGAACTTTTTGCTAGAGTTGCTGCCGAGCAGTTAAAATGCGATCTCCCTGTAAAATCCAATCTTATTGAAGGCGCGTACAGTTTTACCTGTAAGTCTGATAATGTGGAAAGTATTATTTATGGAGAGGAGAACAATTTAGCCATGCTTGTGGTTTCAGGTCGTAATCCAAGCAATGAGGAAGCCTTAGAGCAGTTTATTGTTTTCTTACGTAAAGAGGCGGAGCGCTGACAGCCTTATCACCTGTTTTAAAACAACAAAGGCTGGTAATCCCAGCCTTTTTTCACGTCTAAATGTTATTAAAAGTTTTCAGCATGAATTTCAAAATAGGACTGTGGGTGGTTGCATACTGGGCACTCATCTGGAGCCTTGGTACCGACTACAATATGGCCGCAATTACGGCATTCCCATACTGAAACACCTGATTTTTCAAATACTTCCTTGCTGTTGATATTGGCAAGGAGCTTGCGGTAGCGTTCTTCGTGATGTTTTTCGATGGCACCAACACCGCGGAATTTTTCAGCCAGTTCCTTAAAGCCTTCAGCCTCAGCCTCTTTAGCCATTCTGTCATACATATCGGTCCACTCAAAGTTCTCTCCTTCAGCAGCAGCCTTCAGATTGTCTTCTGTTGAACCAATACCGCCTAACTCTTTAAACCACATCTTGGCATGCTCTTTTTCATTGTCAGCGGTCTTTAAAAATAAGGCTGCAATTTGTTCATAACCGGCTTTTTTAGCGACAGAAGCAAAATAGGTATATTTGTTGCGAGCTTGTGATTCACCGGCAAAGGCATCTTGAAGATTCTATTCGGTTTTGGTTCCGGCATACTTATTCTGTTTTGTTGTCTCATTTTTTTCGACAAAAATATTTTTGGCATGACATAAAGGGCACTCTTCAGGAGCCTCTGGACCTTCATAAACATAACCGCATTTTTTGCAAACAAATGACATAATTTTCTCCTTAATTAAAGGTACATGTGTTAGTTAAAAGTATTATTATTGTTGTAAGCGATAAAAGCTTATCTTGTTTTAATTTAAAATTTTTTGCTCAAAAGTCCAATTATTGATTTTAACTGTTCATTTTTTTAAAGGTTTTGGCACTGATCACAGAGTCCTTCAAGGGTGACTGTGCATTTTTCAATATGTGCATTGGAATATTTAGCAAAAAAAGTATTCAGACGTATATAGTCATCTATAAATATATCTGAAATCTTATGGCATTTTTTGCAGTAAAAATGCACATGAGGTTTTGGATTGGGATCAAAATGGGTGACACCGTCGCCAATATCAATAGACTGAATTTCTCCAATATCTGTTAAATACATGAGATTGCGATAGATTGTGCCAAGAGAGATACTTGGATAATGTTCGTGAATTTCATTATAGAGTTTTTCAGCACAAGGATGGTCAGTACGTCCTTCTAAATATTCTCTTATGATATTGCGCTGTTTGCTGTTTCGATGCTGAAGCATAATAATAATTGAACCTTAAAAAAATATATCCTTAATAGTAATTACTTTTAATAAGAAAAGCAAGAAAAAAATGTGAATTTTAACGTATTTTTTTGCCGACAGCCGTGGCGTCCTGATTACGATGTTTCATGGCTATGTTTCCTAATCTTAGTTACGAGTACCGTATGTGAGAACACAAAGATCAGCATTAAAGCACCAATGGCCAGGACAGTGTGAGCATTATCAATTCCTAATATAAGAAATCCGAGTATCGGACCTAAAAAACTGCCCAATTGTGAGGCACTATACAACAGCGCCATTGCAAAGGTGCGGTTATATTCATCGATATGTTTGGCCGTGATGGCATTGGCAGAGGGAATGGTGGCGCAGATACACAGGCCAAACAGGAACTGCAGCACAAAAAAATGCATAAGGGAGTAGGTATGGCTCATGATGATTAGAATAATGGCGCTTAAAAGACTAGCCGCAAGAATTACCTTAAGATAACCCATTTTATTGCCTAGGGCAGACCACAGAGGAGCGGCTATGGCCCCTGCCAGTCCCGAGAGTGCAAACATAAAGCCAGTTAAGGCTAAATCTTCCTTGAGTTCGGTAAGCGAGGAGACGAGAGTTGTCATTATAGGTACAATCATAAGAATGACGGTGGAATTGATAAATACACAGAAACTCAGTGACTTTAGTATCGGATCTGAAAAGATGTTAATGATCCCCAAAAAGCGATCGCGTTTTAGAATAGGCGTAGGCTCTTTCACATGCAGTTGCAGATAATTTAGGACAATAAGAGGCAGGATAAACAAAAAGACCATGAGAAAACTGTATTTGATCCCGCAGTATTCACTGACTATACCTCCAAGTCCAGCGCCAACAATTGTGCCGATGAGATTTGAGCTCTGCAGCATGCCAAGGGAAATGCCGCGATGTTCTTCCTTTTTGGCATTTAATACTGCAAATGTCAAAAGCACCGGAGTGATTCCAGAGGCGGTCCCCTGCAGGGCTCTTGACAGTATTAGCTCAAGAGGTGACGAGGCCATAAAGGCTATAAAATAAGAGAGTGCCAGCAGGCATAGCACATATAAAAGCATTTTTCTTTTGCCGTGAGTGTCTGCATAGGATCCCCATAATGGCGCAAAGAAGATGCTTAGAATATAGGTGATACTGTAGGCGGTGGTAGCATACGTGTAAAGATTATGTTTCTCACATCCTAGATATTCTGTAAGGTATTCAGGTAAAAATGGCAGAACAAAACTGTTGGAACTGCTTATTAAAAAAATATTCAGCATTAGTATGATTAGAACTGTAAGATGTTTGTTCCTAAACATTTTTTTACCTGCAAACAATGCTTATTGCCTAAGCTGTGGCGGGGCAAAGAGTTTTAGATAGCCCCCAACGCTAAACAGGATCATACCACCTATGATATATACAAGACTGTACTGTCCAAAGTTTACAATAAGTGTGCTCAAAAGTGGGCCAATACCTCCTCCTAGCATCTTAAAGGAGTTATATAGTCCAAAGGCGCTGCCGTGTGCCTGTTTAGGACTGATCTTCACTAAAAGAGAATTGGTGCATGGTGATATGGCAAAAAAACCAATACTCCAGATAAACTGCATAATGATAAAGATTACCAGTGATGATACCAATCCCTGTAACGACATTATGAGCCCTACAAACACAAAAGAGAGCACAATAATCTTTAAAAAACCGTAGCGCTGTCCGCATTTGCCCCAAATAGGTGAAAAAATCGCTCCGGCGATTCCACCCACAGACATCACCACACCTGCAAATAATACATAATTGCCTTCATTATTCATGAGTTGCTGGACATAAAGCGGCATCACCGGCTGGATCTGCAGCATCACGAGATTTGTGAACATGATGCATAACATGAGAGAGAGTAGTCCTGGAGTTTTAATGAGAACACGCGTGGAGATCACCTTCTTTTTTTGTTTTGGAGTTTTCTTCTGAGGAGGTTCTTTTATAATAAAGATTGCTGCAATCACCACTATGAACAAAAAAAATGAGCCTAGGAAAAAGGAATTGCGCATGCCAATAGTGGAGGCCATAATGCCGCCTATAAGAGGTCCGGTAATTTCGCCTATAATATTGGCGCTCTGCATCATCCCCATGGCTAAACCTAAGCGTGATTTGTTGATAGTGGCGGAGACTAAAACGAGACATGAGGTCCACAATCCTGTAGAAATTCCCATGAAAATTCGCATACAGAACAAGCCTTCAGGAGAGTGTACCAATCCTCCCGAGAAATAGGAAATGCACAGGAGAATACTTGAGCGAATAATCATAGGCTTTCTACCAAAGCGATCGCTTAATTTTCCCCATAAGGGTGAGGCTAAGGCACTTATCAGAAAAGTGATGGAAAAACAAAGCCCTGACCAGAATGCCAAATCCTCCTCGGCTGTGTTGCATTCCTGCTGTAGATATAACGGCAGAAAAGGAATAAGCATGGTATAGGAAGTGGTCATCAAAAAAGCAACGGCCATCAAAATTATAAGTGTCAGTTTCTCACGCATGATTACTGCTGCTCCTTGCATTTATGCGGAAAAAAGATTTCTTGGATTTGTAGGTTTGGAGCCTTAAAACAGTAAGTTCCAAGGATACTGAATACAAGACCGCTCAGTGCACCGATTAACACATTGTGAAAACTTAAAATCTTGATGCCATAAGCCATGCACAATATGTAGATCCCTAATGAGAAAATTACTCCTAAAAGGGCACCTCCAGCATTCATGCGCTTCCAAAATAGTCCTAATACTATCGGCCAGATAAAGGCCGATTCAAGACCTCCAAAGGCAAAAAGATTGATCCACACCACAATGTCCTGAGGATATAGAGCTAAAAGGATGGAAATGCTGCCGATGAGCAGGGTAATAAGTATGGTTGGCAGTTTTTTCTGGGCCAGCACCGGAGTCACCTGGCTAGGAGCCCCGTCTTCCGCTTTTCTGCCATGCGATAACTGCTTGGCAATATCCGAGACCACAGAGGAGGATGCTGCAATGAGCAGAGAAGAAACCGTACTCATGGTGGCAGCCAAAGGTCCTATGATGGTGATTCCCGCAATTATTGGTGACATATGGGTGGCAATTAGCAGCGGAATAATGGCATCAGTGCCGTTTTGCGGCTTGTCAGCAATCACTCCGGCACTCAATACGCCAAGAAGGGTCATGCCAATCATCAGTGCACCACAGACCACGGTGGCGACAATCATGGCCATATGCAGATCTGAGGTTTTTTTATAGGCTAGGGCACGCACACAGGACTGAGGAAGAGCCAGTGTAAAGAAACCAACCAGAAACCAGGCAGAAAAGAGTAGGGAAAATGGCAAAAGACCATCGGCGTTGACCTTGAAATGACGGGAGATGCCATCTGCTCCCACATCCTTTTGGGAGAGAGTCTCCATAATATGCATAAAGCCGCCACCGTCACGAATAATGACATAACCTAGGGTAAACATGCCTACAAGCATGAGAATGGCACAGATAGTGTCGGTTATGGCCACGGCCTTAAAGCCTGAGGAAGTATAGATTACGGTTACTGTAGCAAAAATAAAGAGACCTATACTGTAATCAAGTCCGGTGATGGCGGCAAAAATCTGAGCGCCGCCGACAAACTGTCCCACCACCATGGCAGTAAAGAACACCAGCATGACTATAGAAAGAATAAGAGTCAGTGAGGAGTTCTGATAGCGCGCATGGATAATGTCAATGATAGTAACAGCATCAGTTTTTCTGGCTACAAGTGCCAGTTTATTGCCGATGATACCCAACAGCAGAAAACCTGTGATTATCTGTGGTGCGGCAAAGGCAACCCAACCAAATCCAAGGTTCCAGGCCACACCAGGTCCTGAGACAAAGGAAGATACAGAACCATAGGTGGCCACCAGCGTCATGGCAAGCACAAAACCACCCAGTTTTCTGTCGGCGATAAAATACTCCTTGGAAAAATTACTGCCTTTTTTATTGAGATTTTTCTGCGAGAAATAACTTACCACCATCAGCGTCAGCAAAAAGATGGCAATAGGGACCAGAATAAGATTATTCACGGCTATGCTCCTCATCATCTAAGGAAAAGTCCTGCATAAAGAATCTGACTAGAATCACAACTCCTGCTACAGAGAGCAGATATCCTCCTAGGCAGGAGAGAACAAACCACAAAGGCATACCCAGTATAAAGACATTCTCATCCATAAAGACAAAAATGGACACAAAAAAGAAAACGAATATCACAAGGGACAGTATGAAAGTAGCTCTCGCTTCTTTATCTGTTCTTATGAATTTTTCCTGATAGGTAAGTTTTTTCATATAGTGGACTTCTTAATAATACATTTTCAGTTGGTTCATCATCAAAATGATTCGGAGGTATATTACACCAAGCGACAATAAAAAAGGTCTCTTTAGTTAAAAATTGTAACGCAATTCATTATTTTTTTTAAGAAAATTTTGCACTACAGCAAATCGTGAACATTTTGCGGTGAAATGAAAAAGCATGATATGATTAGGTGGTGAAAACAGAGCATTTTTTTGGGTAAGATACTTGAAGGTTGCAAGGTTTTAGGGATTTTTTTTGAGGAAAGATGATTGTACCAAGCAATCTTAAAATCCAGGAAAAATTCATGAAGGCAGGTTTGGTTTAATGTTTTAATAATCACTTTGGAACTTAGAACAATCCATCCTCAAAATGCCGAGAGCATTTGCCATTCACCATTAAGGCAGAACTTCTACACTGCTGCAAATTCAAAGTATTCTTCAGAGAGATGATGTTTTGCATCTTCTAACTGACCGCCGTTACTCGACTTTTTGACAAAACTTCCATCAGAGCCCTGACTCATCCTGCTTTTTTAATCAAAAAAGAGCAGAGCCCTGCTCTTTTCTTACTAGACTAAAGGCTTTAAAAATTCCTTTAGCGCCGGTCCTATTTCTGGATTGCGCAGTGCGTATTCCACAAAAGTGGTGACATATCCTAATTTATTGCCACAATCGTGGGATTTGCCAATAATCTTGTAGGCATCAATATCCATCATTTGCATCAGAATTTCAATAGTATCGGTTAACTGGAATTCACCACCGGCACCAATTGGGGTTTTCTTGAACAGTGACCAGATTTCAGCAGGCAGTACATAGCGACCTACTACCGCAAGAT
>CACYBT010000259.1 GCA_902772715.1 uncultured Succinivibrio sp. | reverse complement strand
GGCTCTTCTATAACAAGTATCTCTGCTCTCAAGTACAAACGCTGGCGCATCAAGATTAACCCCTAAATTTTTTAAAAATAATCTTCTTAAACCGGCTATTTTCTTTTCTAAAAGAAACTTAGGATTTATATGCTGCAGCGGGCAGCCTCCGCAACAATCCATGTGCACACAGTCACCCTGCCGACGCAAAGGAGAAGGGCTGATAATTTTTAAAACTTCAAGATTATTTATTAGATTATTACTTTTTTTGGAAAAATTTTTCCCCAAAGTATAAGTAACCTTGGCCACATCCTGTGGGACTAATCCTTCAACAAAGCATACCTTGTCATCAATTCTGACAAGTCCCTTTCCATTGATATCTAAATCTTCACAGACAACCTGCCTGACATTTTTAGTTACAGACTGTGTTTTTTGAGGGTTATAAAAGACTACCATTAGTTGACCATTAAAAACTGCGCGTACATCTCGCGACTTCTGAGAGGACGCCCCTCTAAGAGCGCATCAATCACACTGGCATTAAGATTTTTTAAAATTTTCTGAGTATCCACTGAAGTATTTAAATGATTTTTGATCTGAATAAGGGCCTCTCCACTATAGGATCCCTTAGCATTGTCGCATGATTGCACAAAACCCTTGTAAGGATTGAAAGAATAAAAGGAATTATGCTCAAGAGGTTTGCCATCATAGGTTTCATAACTAATTGCATAGCCAATACTTGATAAAAGTGTACTTTCAAAGTCCCTTAAAATCTCTGACTCATTTTCATCCTGTTCTAAACGTTCAAGGGCTCTGGTATAGGCTGCAAACAGTGTAGGCTCTGGCTCTTTTGGAGTAAGCAGATAGAGCAGCAGCTCATTGAGGTAAGTCGCACTAAAGATTCTGGGTACTTTAATGGCATACACTGGTCTTAGCAAAAAAACATCATTGACAATAAGAAGAGCGCTTCTACCTTCAGCAAGTGAAAAACGCATCAGAGTAAAAGGCTCATAGGAGCCTCGATTACGGGAGCCTACTCGAGTTGATAATCTTACAACAGCGCTTAATTTACCATAATTAAGCGTAAATAAAGTAACGAGCAGGCTATTTTCTTTGTATGGTACAGAATGGAGAACCACACCAGGTTCGCTGTCTATCATTCGTGACATTACTGTTCAAAATCCGTATAACCTAGACTTTTAAGTGCTCTGATATCATCAGACCAGCCGGCCTTCACTTTAACAAAAAGACTCAGAAAAATTTTTGATTCAAAGAGTTTTTCCATATCATGCCGAGCCTCGGTGCCGATTTTTTTGATTCGAGCACCATTAGCTCCCACCACCATCTTCTTTTGTCCGTCACGTTCCACAAGAATTACCGCACTAATTCTGATAATATCCTTTTCCTCTTTAAATGCTTCGATCTCCACTGTGGAACTGTATGGGAGCTCATCTCCCATCTGACGCATCAGCTTTTCTCTTATAATTTCAGACGCAAGAAAACGAGAAGACCGATCCGTAATCGAATCATTGGCAAAATAATGTTCCCCTTCTGGAATATAACCCTTGATAACTTTTTTCAGAACATCAAGATTTGTGCCCTTCAATGCCGAAACAGGAACAATATCCTTAAAGGCAACCACCTTGGATATCCTGTCAATAAGCGGCAGCAACGATTCCTTGTCATCAACCGTATCAACCTTGTTTATCACCAGAACAGCAGGAACGTTAGCCGCAGTCAGTTTACTTAGTGTCATATCATCATCTGATGTCCAGTGTTTCGGATCAATAACCATGATAACCACTTCCACATTCCCAAGAGAACTTTCTGCAGCACGATTCATAAGCTTATTGATGGCTTTTTTCTCTTCAAGATGCAAACCAGGAGTATCTACATAAACAATCTGATAATCCCCGTCTGTATCTATACCCAAAATACGGTTACGGGTGGTCTGAGGCTTTCTTGAGGTTATTGATATTTTCTGACCAATAAGATGGTTCATCAACGTTGATTTACCGACATTTGGTCTGCCGATAATTGCCACAAAGCCAAAATAAGAAGCCATATCAAATTCCCTTATGTGTTAGTTTTGTTGTCCAAAAGCGCAAGAACCTTACCAGCCGCTTCCTGTTCTGCTCGACGACGAGAAGTCCCCTGTCCAATCTGTGGCTTTATGCCCTTAACTCTGGCTGAAACAATAAAAAGCTGGTTATTATCCGTTCCTCTGATTTCGTCAACATGATAATCAGGCAGCGGCAAATGCTTCATCTGCAGATATTCCTGCAAAGTAGATTTGTTATCCTTCTGGTTGACATTAGGTGCAATGGTATCAAGCCGACTACGAAACCACGATAAAACCACCTGTCTTACCCGAGGAAAACATTCTCCTGAATCAATAAAAATAGCACCGATCACTGCTTCCACAGCATCAGCAATAAGTGACTGCCGGCGATTTCCCCCTGTTTTTAACTCTCCAGGACCTAGCCTCAAACACTCTCCTAGCGTAAACTCTCTTGCAATTTCCGCAAGTGTAGTTTCACGTACCAAAGTAGAGCGCATTCTTGACAGATCTCCCTCAGGACATAAAGGAAAGCGATCATATAGCTCCTTGGCTATAATCATGCCTAAAATCGAGTCTCCAAGATATTCAAGGCGCTCATTATGTTCACTGTTAAAACTTCTATGGGTTAGAGCCTGTTTAAACAAATCAAGATTCTGAAAGGCATAACCAATCTTTAATTCAAGATTCTGTAACTGAATAATGTTCACTTTTTCTTTTTATACCAACATATCTATTTTAAGCCACCAATACGGTCAAAGATAACTCTTGATGGCAACCAGGATGGTCTTTGTGAATCAGGAGTTCTGGAAAAATCCAAAGATAACCATATGCCAAAAGCCTCCCCGACCAGCTGATCTTTATGAACAAAACCCCAAAAACGGCTATCCTTGCTATTGTCACGGTTATCACCCATCATAAAATATGAGTCCTCTGGAACCTTCCACATGGCAGTCTGCATTCTGTCCTGTTTATAAAAATATGGCTCAAGACTTGGTGTTCCATCAGTTATCATCATACGATGCTTGTTACCAAGGAGATCCTCTTCATAGGTTTTAAAGGGTTCCACCCGACCAATACCGTCAATACTGTTTCCCTCACCTAACAGAATGTTGGCAATAAGTGTAGGTCTTGCCCCCTGTTCAGCCTCTTTAGGCAGAATATAAAGTTTTTTGTCACGGTATAAAATCAGATCTCCTGGCAAACCTATAACACGCTTTATAAAATCCACTGTTTTGTCTTCTGGGTATTTGAAAACCACGACATCTCCCCGCTTAGGATCACTTATGTCGATAAGAGGTTTATTCGTGAGCGGATTACGGATCCCGTACTTAAACTTGTTGACCACGATAAAATCACCATCCTGCAGGGTAGGCATCATCGAGCCTGAAGGAATTCTAAAGGGTTCAATCAAAAAAGAACGTATTATGAAAACCAGGACAATAACATAAAATAACGAGCCTACCTGCCCCACAACTCCCTGTGGCTCAAGTAACTTGTTTTCCTGTTTTTTGGTAAAGCCACTCCCCAAAGAGACCCTAGCCTCCTCAACTGCAGCCTTTCTCTTTTTTAGGTTGTACTTACAGTCATATACATAGCATAGTCCTGATATGACTGAGGCAACAAAAAGTATCCACGAGAATAAATTTTCAAATATGCAGTTCATAATTATTCTTTACCTACCTTTAATATTGCCAGGAATGCATCTTGCGGCACTTCAACTCTTCCTAACTGTTTCATACGTTTTTTACCGGCTTTCTGTTTTTCAAGAAGCTTGCGCTTTCTAGTAATATCTCCACCATAACACTTCGCCAAAACATCCTTGCGCAAGGCTTTGACCGTACAGCGAGCAATAATTTGCGAACCAATGGCCGCTTGGATGGCGATATCAAACATCTGTCTTGGAATGACTTCCTTCATTTTATCAACAATGGCTCTTCCCCGTGACTGAGTTACCGAGCGATGCAGAATAATAGCCAAGGCATCAACTCTTTCTCCTGCGATAAGAATATCCATGCGCACCAAATCATCACAGCTAAAGTACGAAAAACCATAATCGAGCGAGGCATAACCACGTGATGCGGATTTAATTCTGTCAAAAAAATCTAAAACAACTTCCGACATTGGAATATCATAGGTTAAAGACACCTGTTCTCCATGATAAACCAGGGATTTTTGTATACCTCGCTTTTCCTGACAGATTTTCATAATGGCGCCGACATACTCAGATGGCATCAACATGCGACATTCGGCAATAGGTTCACGAATTTCGGCGATATTGGAAATAGGTGGCAATGCAGCCGGTGAATCAATATGCAACACCTCTCCATCAGTCTGCAGTATTTCATAAACCACCGTTGGGGCAGTGGTTATCAAATTCAAGTTGTACTCTCTTTCAAGTCGTTCCTGAATGATTTCCATGTGTAACATACCTAAAAAGCCGCAACGGAAACCAAAGCCTAAAGCCTTAGAATTTTCTGGTTCAAAAAAGAGCGAGGCATCATTTAAAGAAAGTTTTTCCAAGGCCTCTCTAAAAGCATTGTAATCTTCAGTATCAACTGGAAACATTCCGGCATACACCTGAGGCTTAACTTTCATAAAACCAGGAAGGGGACTTGTGGCACTGTTTTTAACATGGGTAATGGTATCTCCAACTGGAGCAGCATGAACCGATTTTATATCACAAACCACCCAGCCTACTTCACCACAGTTTAAAACATCGACCTTAACTCTTTTAGGTGTGGAAATACCAAGACCTTCAACTTCCCAGGCTACCCCCTGGCTCATTACTTTAATCTTGTCACCGCGGCGTAAGGTGCCATTCTTTACCCGCACCAAAGCCACAACTCCCAGATAGTCATCAAAATAGGAATCAATGATGAGAGCCTGCAACGGAGCCTCAGGATCACCAGCCGGAGCAGGAATACTTGAGACAATACGTTCTAGTACCTCAACCACTCCAAGTCCGGTTTTAGCAGAACAGGTACATGCATCCTGTGCCTCAATACCGATAAGGTCTTCAATTTCATCAATAGCACGCTGAGGATCAGCAGATGGCAGATCAATTTTATTTAAAACAGGAATAACCTCTAAATCGAGATTTACAGCCTGATAGCAGTTAGCCAAAGTCTGGGCCTCAACACCTTGACTTGCATCCACGACCAAAAGAGCCCCCTCACAGGCAAACAAAGACCGAGAAACCTCATAAGAAAAATCCACGTGACCTGGAGTATCTATAAAGTTAAGTTCATACGTTTTACCGTCTTTAGCCTTGTAATTTAATGTTACTGCCTGAGCCTTAATCGTAATACCTCTTTCTCGTTCAATGTCCATATTATCTAGGACCTGAGAAGTCATTTCACGCTCAGTAAGTCCCCCACAAATCTGAATAAAGCGATCAGAAAGAGTGGATTTACCATGATCAATATGGGCAATTACCGAGAAATTTCTAACAAGATTACGATCAAAAGATTCACTCATAATTTTTCCAAAGACTGCAATTAGAATATATAAATGATTTATTTTAGCATCATTAGAGCCGTTTTGCATTACACATAGACTCTTAAGACAGATGGACTTCTAGATAAGATAAGGAAAGAATAGCTTGTGAGTAAGCCCTGCCATAACACTGTTTCCAAAGTGACAAGTTATTTGATGTTAGACAAGATCTGCGCACACATTTCAAGAGGTATCTCACCGACTACAGCATACTCAAAATTCTTAGAGTTCCTACGCATGACACTGAGAGTCCCCTCTGTTGCCGATACAATATTGAGAGATCCTTTTGTGTTTTTAAAAACTTTAAAATCTACAAGCCCGTCACTGTACATCTGGTAAGGAATATCTTTACCATGCTCTGCGCCTTGTTGCACCCCAGTACGCATCAATTTAAACCCATTTGGAATATTGAGTTCAGGCCATACCTCTTCTGTAATGCGACCTGTAGCAGACATTTTTTCGATTCTGTCAAAAGTTTCATTAGGGACACTGACATTCAAGGATGAAGAGTAGTGAACTGCAGTAACAGTAAATTTTGCCAAAAGGTTCTGCTTTTGAGAAAAAACAGAAAGTTCAACTGGAAGGGAAGTATCTGCATCTTTGGCAACAACAAAAACAAACCCGTTTTCTATTTTAGGATTCAATCGAATCAGCGTAACCTTTCTCCCCGCCAGCCTTGTTCTTCCCAAAATACCGCATTCATAATCATCAAAAACGGTCTTTTTGCTAAAGAAACGATCCCAAATCCTTGACTGATGCCAGATCAGAGGGCCGATAAAACCACGATTCTGATTAAAATCAAATCCTTTATTCTGACGCAATGAGTAACCTACAACCTCATCATTTAAAGACTTCCACGTAGTATAATCAATATTTCCCTTATTCATATGCATGAGAGACAAGGGCTCAGTATGAGACTGAACCGACTGAATAACCGTAGCCTCAATATTGCTTTTAAAATAAGCATTACGCAGATTATCAAAATCAGTTATACATTTTTTACTGTTTTCACTCTCGGCTACGGTCACGTTTTGCAGGCATAAAAAAACCGCAATGAACAAACTCAGAGCGGCTTTTAATTTTATTAACATCATAAAAGACTATTCACCAGCGGCAACATCAAAAACATAATTTTTGATATAACCGTTAATTCTTTCAACTTCACGTATCTGCTGTTCCTTGGACTCAACCGAGCTAAGTCTTACTTTTTCAGCATTTTCCTGTGTCTTTCTATCTGACAAAACAATCTCATTACTGTTAGACTGTTTAGTCTGAAAACTTGCAAGATTGGCAACGCCTAAACTGCCAACACTGGATGTTGCAGAAATCTCGCTAGTTGCCGCACCTTCAGCATTGTATGTCTGATAACCAATAATGGTAACAGCTGCAACGGAAGCGGCGATAGCCATCTGTGAAAGTCCAAAAGCAAACTTCCTGAACATGTTTCTTACAGACTGAGTATTATCAATAGCAACTTCTTTAACTTCAACAGGATCCGGAACGATATTCTGAGACTTAATGGCACTAATTACATTAGAGGCAAAATCTTTCGACACTGTACCAATCTTCTCATTACGCATTGCTGCGCCAATCATCGACCAAGTCTGCATATGCTCAGCAGTTTCAGCACTAAGTTCTAAATCGCGTTCTGGTAAATTTTCTCCATCATACAGAGAGGAAACATATTCATCTCTGCCAACACTTTGAAAATTCATCATATTAACTCCTAGGTAATCTTTATTTACCAGCAAATTTGGACATTCTCTCTTCAATCAGCTGTCTGGCTCTGAAGATCCTTGACCTCACAGTACCTATCGGAATATCTAAGGCAACTGACATATCGTCATATGACATTCCATCGATTTCTCTCATGGTCAGCGCTTGACGCAGCTCATGTGGCAAATCATTTAGTGCACTGAGAATCACCTGCTGTAATTCTTGCGATTCTATTATTCTATCTGGTGTATCTTTATTCGTAAGCACGCCATTCTCATCTATTGAGCTAAACTCCTCAGAATCGACATCAATGTGCCCTTTATGCTTGTTGCTCGATTCTAAATAAGTTTTGGCGGCATTTACTACAATTCGATATAACCATGTATAAAACGAACTCTCACCACGAAAACTGTTTATGGCCTTATAGGCCTTAATAAACGCTTCCTGTGCTACATCATTAACGTCCGCAGTATTATCCAGAAATTTGGATAAAATTTGAGCAACCTTATGCTGATACTTTATTACGAGAATATTGTAAGCATTCAAATCACCCTGCTGAACTCTTTTTACTATTGCCTCATCACTCGAGACATTATTTAGTTCATCATTAGCAGGCGTCATTTTGTTTTATACCTTGTTTACTCTTTGACTGAGATTTTTTATTAAAGTTCAAAAAAAATATAAATTAGTCACACTTTACAAATTTAATTTGATGCAGATCAAATTTATTAATACATAAACAGCATAAATATAGGCTTTTTTTTCAAAAATCATTATAGGTGAAAATGAGAGAAATTAGCACATTGACATTACATTCGGCACAGAGATTTGCAAAAATTTTTTTAAATTTCACCCAGTTACTTTTATGCCTGTTCAGTATTAGGCTGTTTTCACCACAGTTTAAACATATTGGCTAAATGTCTGCTTGCAAAGTCATCATGATTTGAGAAATAACATTTAACATATAACATAGCAGAAATTATGCTTGAATTTTGCCTTTATTCTCAAGAATTAAAGCTTTGTTCTAAAATTTTCGTTTTAGGCAATAATCAACAATTATTGAAACTCCACACGACTAAAGTCATAGGCTCCCCACTTCACCTGGTGATACTCGCACATAAAATGTGCTGCACTAACAATAAAAAGCCACCATGCCCAAATCCGACTTATAATACAGAATAAACAAATAATTGGCTCTTCTCTAGTCTTAGTGGGTGAAATGTTCAAAAAAAAATTAT